>JAZRHX010000299.1:0-10766 GCA_045644985.1 Clostridia bacterium
CGGGGTGGCTTGGTGCGTGTGTTTAAATATTGCTCGCGCCCCCGGGCAGGAACACCCCATCAACAATACACCCGCGTCTATTTGCCAAGAGCATGCGGGGCGCCTGGTGGCTTTTGGTTCCGTGCATCCGGAGTCCCCGGATGCTTTAGAGGAGCTCACACGAATCAAGGCACTGGGCATTCCCGGAGTGAAGCTTCATCCGGATTACCAGAATTTCATGGTGGACGAAGATCGCATGGACGTTCTCTACGATACCCTGGCGCAGCTGGAAATCCCTACGGTGTTCCATGCCGGTTGGGATTGTTACAGCCCGAATTTAATCCACTGTCCGCCGGAGCGGGCCTCTAAAGTTGCAAGACGTCATCCAAAGCTCAAGATGATTCTAGCTCATTTAGGGGGCATGAAACAGTGGAAGGAAGTGCTGGAACATATTGCCGGAATTTCCAACGTGTATATGGATACTTCCATGGCGGCATCCTGCGGTCTGTCTTATGATTTAGCAGGACAGATTCTCGCCAAGCACCCCAAAGAGAACATCCTTCTTGGCAGCGACTGCCCCTGGGAAGATCCTTGTCAGTCTATTGCTTGGGTGGAGGGCTTGCCTGTGTCAGACGACCAAAAGGAAGCCATCTTAGGTGGCAATGCCATGACCATACTGGGTTTATAAACACATATTTCATTTGAACCTTGCATATACATTTCACGAAAGGTCGTGAAATTCCTATGCAAGAGAAAGAACATTCCAGACTGTATTACATATTAAAAGGCACCGTAACCTCTATCCTGATTACAGTGCCTATCTTTCTATTATTATCTTTAGCCATCACTTTAACGGAATTTCCGGAAGAATATATCTCCCCTGCCGTATTTGCCACCGTCATTGTCAGCATCGTAGTTGCAGGCTTCATCTCAACCGCCACGGCAAAAGATAAAGGATGGTTTAACGGTTCCTTAGTAGGATTTTTGTATATGCTGGTAGTGGTCATTCTCCGTTGGAAATTAGAAGGTCGTATTTCCTTGAATACCGACATTCTTACCACTTTGCTTACCGGTGTGCTCATTGGCAGCATCAGCGGCATGGCAGGACTCAATCTTGGGACCCGTCTTCGCAAGCGGGAGAAGCCGAAGGGCCTTCCCGGGAAGCCATTCGGGAGGCGCGCCAAGACATATACCGGGGAAACGCCTTATTCACAAGCGCCCACGCCCCAATAGAAGCCAAGGCACCTACCATTGCACCCACCAGCACGTCTGTGGGAAAATGTACGTATAGATACAACCTAGAAAGGGACACCAAAATCCCCAACGTTAATGCAACACTTCCCAACTTCTTGTGATGATACAAAATTGCTAAAGACGCTGCGATTGAAGCCGTAGTGTGACCGGATGGGAAAGAGAAATCCGACGGTTTCCCAATTAACAAAGCAATTGCCGTTCGAATATCATAAGGGCGCGTGCGAGCGACCCAAGGTTTCAAAATCAAATTGCTGATCAAGAAACCAATGGAAATGGCAATCAGCAAGCAAATACCGGCTTTTCGGAAACGCTTCACGCACAGCATCAAAAGACCCACGCCAATCCAAAACAGGCCTGCATCGCCAAAATGGGTGATAAAGCTAAAGAAAACATCCAGTGCCCTGCAGGAAAGATTCTCTTGAATCCAATCTAATACAGCAAAATCCACCGACTGTATCATTTCAAACATTTTACAAAAACCTCCAATGAATGACTGCCTACTATATAAGCTCGTTCAGTCTACCACAAAACAGAATTATGTACAACCCAACTGCCTTATTGGGAGAACTTTCCCCCCTTTCTCCGAATTCGCAGCCCCACCAACATACATAAAGGAATACCCACTTGAGGAATTAAGAAGAACAAAGGTATCCAGGTAATGGCCTTATTCAGCATAGCTACGTTGGAAGAAGCGAAAATATAAGCTGAAACGGTCACCAGCAAAGTCGTAACGCCGCAAAGGATACGAGGCTTTCCTTTTGGAAAAATTTCCCTCATTAACTGAGTTGCACACCATAACTGAATGGAAATGCGGAAGAACAAAATAAATAAAAAAGGTAAATTGAATATGCTTTCAATACGCGTAATTACGCTGCCGATGCTGGCAAAACGAATCACTTCGTAAGCAGGATAGGATAAGATACTGGCAAAAGGTCCAAGGACCAAAATATCCCGAAGCAGCACAACCAACACGTAAATAAATCCTAACAGGAAACCGCCCAGAAAGCTTTTTGCCAAAGGAAATTTCCGAGAATTATCCACGCGCACACGTCCCATAAACATAGTCATGCATACCAATTCTCCAAAGGGCATCATAAAAGGAATCAGCACCGGCATCATATACTCCCCAGGGCCTCTGTGGAGTATGGGAAACAGAAAACGAGGTTGAAGTAACGGAAATAAAAACACAGTAAGAAGAATCAAAAGAATATATAAACTCACGCATAAAGCCGGCGCTGCAAATCCGAAGAAATGAATTCCTTTACGGCTTCCGTACCAACAAACCAACGCCATCAGCAGAATCGGCACCCAGATAGGCACCTCAATTAAGATGTCAATATTAATAAACTGCGCCGACTGCCGAAGACTAAAAGCCGCTAAATAAATAAAATAAATCAAGTATGCCAGCGCAAAAACTTTTCCCCCGGGACCACCAAAACTATTTTCTAACATTCCCGGAAGGCCTCGCCCTTTTGACGATTTCAGCAAACTGCTGTACACAAAAATCAAAGGAAGAAACAATACACCTGCAAAAATCAGCATCAGCCAAGCGTCATGCCCGGAACGCTGATAATAATACATCATCGAAAGCAAGGAACCCTGAATATAACAAGCCACCAAAGCTGTAAACTGACGAGGCGTAATGGTACTCATACACCCACCCCCTCATCCAAAACAGGATCCACCAACGAACCTGTTCTGCGCACATTGGATTTCACACAAACCTCATAGGTAATTGTGGGGAAAATATTGTCCCATTCCCCTTCCACTTCCTGCCAAGTGTCCGGCTTATAACGTTCTAGATGCTCGCTAACACCAAAAATGTCACTGCCCAGGGTTCTGGCCTTTCCTATCGCAGCACAAATTTCGCTACAAATATATCGTGAACATGCGGATTGAATCTCCTGTAAGCTTTCCTGCTGATGAAGATCATAAACACCGTCTACGTGACCTACAACAGCATCCGCAGAAACGTCGAACCGCACCCAAAGTCCTTTATCTTTTGTATAGGATACATCCATTTCTCCTTTTTTCCCCGTAACCGTAAGGGAGAAACGAGTGTCCGACACAGGCACGGTAAAAACAGTAGAAGTAATATCCCCGGAAGTCCAAAGGAATCCTCTTGTTTCGAAGGCATTTAACGTGCCCACCATCGTCCAATTTTTAAACACGGCACATCCGTCCACGTACACAGTTTCTTCGTCTTCTTCCGTTTTCCGGGCATTGATTAAAGGAAGTACCGCAGCTTTCTTGCCACTCTTCATGTCTACAGCAAAATCAAATAAAGATTCTGTAGGAGACTCTGCTTGCCGTGCTTGAATTTTCAGAAGTTTTGCAATCTCTTGCGCAGGAAGATTCTCTAGATTTGGAGAAATCTTTAAAACATCCCCGGCAGGTCGCTCACTAACCGCCAAAAGCACGTTATAACGCATCTCCCGTTCCCGAAAGAAGTAATCCATGAAAGGCGCCAATCCCTCTTTCGCTAATTCCTCCCCAAATACGATGACTTGATTGTGCGATATATACAAATTTCGGTTCGATTGCTTTACAGATCCTCGTAGCATGGGGAAAATATCATTTCCTTCCATAATTAAATTCCAGTACATCGCATCTGCCGCATTGGACGGACCTCCGCTGCTTTTAGATCCGCCGCCACTTAAGCTTCCGGTTCGTACTACCTGGGCGGTAATACGAAGTTTTCCTTCTTCAAAAGGCAGATTCTTAGATGTCTCTACCAAATCCAACCCTAACCCCATTACAATGGCAATGGAATTTAGTTCTCTTTTAGAGTGTGTAGGGGTGCACCCGGCGCCAAGGCCGGCATAGCATATAATAAGAATCAGCAAGCAAAGCCTTTGTACAATTCTACGCATTTGTTTCCTCCTGCCCTTCCCCAGGTATTGGCGTGTCTTCCCGAATCGGATTGCCTACTGCCATTCCCACCGGTCTTCTTCTCAATAGCCACAGAGGTGCCCGAAATACGCTGTCTTTCAAGTCGTCGGCGCGAAGAGGCGCAAAAGGAGATAGATAAGGGAATCCAAAGGAGCGAGTGGCAATCAAATGCACAAACAGCAAAATCGCTCCCAAAGCAATTCCCAGTCCACCCATGACTCCCGCAGCCAACAAGAAAAGCCATCGAAGCAACGTCTGTTGATTGTTCATCACAGGGACCACGAAAGCACAAACAGCCGTGAAAGCCACTGTAATAACCAATGGTGCACCTACCAGTCCTGCAGCCACCGCAGCATCCCCCATCACTAAAGCACCCACAATAGAAATGGTTTGGCCCACCGCCCTGGGCAATCGAAGACCGGCTTCCCGAAGAATTTCAAATATGACCAACATGACGATGGTTTCGGTTAGCGCAGTAAAAGGAATGCCTTCACGGGCAGCTGCCATGGTAAATAGCAAGGCTGTTGGGATCAATTCCTGGTGAAAAGTGGTTAAGGCCACAAATATAGCCGGTGCAAAAATGCTGACCAAGAAGGCAAACATACGAAACAGACGAATCAAGCTGGCATAAACGGGTTTTTCATAATAATCTTCCGGGTTTTGAAAGGCTTCCAGCAAAATATAAGGCGCAGTTAATACAAAAGGGGTTCCGTCCACTAAAATTAACACTCTGCCTTCTAGTAGCTTTGCAGCTGCCACGTCCGGCTTCTCTGTATACCCCAAAGTAGGAAAGATGGACGTGGGGTTATCCTCAATGAGTTGCTCCACATAACCTGTTTCCAAAACCATATCAATATCAATTTTCTGAATTCGTTTTCGTATTTCTCGAAGAAGTTTTGGGTCTGCCAAATTCTTCATATAAACCATACAGATAGGCGTAGCAGTTTGTCTGCCCTTCTTAAAATCTTCATAGGTAAGATTTCCGCTGCGAATTTTTCGGCGTAACAAGGTGGTATTGGTTCGCAGGTTCTCTGTAAAACTTTCTTTTGGTCCCCGTACCACCGTTTCGTTCTCCGGCTGTTCTATACTTCTTCGTTCAAAGCCTTTACAGCTAACCATTGCACCCACAGCGCAGCCTTCCGCCA
This sequence comes from Clostridia bacterium, assembly GCA_045644985.1. Classification (GTDB taxonomy): domain Bacteria; phylum Bacillota; class Clostridia; order UBA1212; family UBA1255; genus RGIG9099. The sequence goes on from JAZRHX010000299.1 coordinate 5,271, forward strand.
GCAAAAGACCATCTCCATAAAGAATCACGTCTATGGCGGTTTCCCGATCCTGAATAAGAGCCGTATCACAGACACTTAAAGTAGTGCGCACAATTCGATCCATATTGGGCGGGATTTTCATCTCTGACGATTGCTGAAGAGGCGCAATGACAAATTTATTCAGCATTTCCATATTGACCATACCGTCAATGAAGATGAGAAGAAAGTTTCTTCCTCCCGCTCGAAATTCTCGAATTTTCACGTCATTATTATCCCCCAGCAAGGAGAGAAATTCTCTCTGTTCCAGATCAAGATCCCCTGTAAGACTGTGTTTGGAAGCTTTTTCCGGTGGCCTGTGACCAACTTTTCTATATTTAATCCAATGTAAAAATCTTCGTAACATAAAAATCACCACGGCATTTAGTATACCGCGGTAATTTTGTTTCCATAATAGTAAAAATTAACTCTATAATTTTTATTCTGTGACAACGCCTTTTTGAAGCATAATATTGGCGTAAAGGGCGCTTTCACTGGTAGCAATAACAGCATATGCTTCCTTGGCTTGTTCGTAGAATGCAAACCGTTCAATCTCGCCCACTGCTCGGGCGCCACGGGAATCATGTGCAGCCACAATAGATTCATATTCATCCCAGATTGGTGTTTCCACAGGATCTCCAGGCATCACTTGCATCAAATTAACCGGATGTTCTACGTACGTGTCCAAAGGAAATACCTTTAAAATTGCTTCTAATAATTCGCAAGTGCCATGGCCATCCATACGAATGACTTTTCCGTGTTTACCCATGGTTTCAGCCGGAAAATTTCCATCTGCAAGCACAATTCGATCGCTGTGCCCCATTTCGCAAAGCACTTTCAGTAATTCCGGAGAAAGAATTCCGGGGATCCCTTTCAACATGTGCAAATCTCCTTTACAATAGCAGAAAGAACTTCCTCTTTCTGTTCCAATTCTTCTACCAATTTAAATTGGTTTCTGGCTCTGTCCAAATTATGGTGTTCCCGGTGAATCCGGAAATAAGTGTCGCCATTTAAATAGTCCGTAAGGAAACGGATACCGCACTCATAAGTGAGTAACTTTACAGAGAACGGTAGCAATCGAAGTTCCGTTTCCGTCATCTGGTTTCCCATTTCTGCCAAATAGCCTTCTGCAAAATAACGGAAAGCGTCTTCGTTAAAATGAACGAGGGAAAGATCGGTTTCGTCCTCTGCTCCAGTAGAACCACCCATGCGAAGGGCATCGCCAAAGTCATAGAGCATACTTCCCTGCATCACGGTATCCAAATCAATGACACAAACAGCAGCTCCGGTCTCATGGTCGAATAAAATATTGTTAATCTTCGTATCATTGTGCGTTACTCGAAGGGGAATCTCACCATTCTCAATTCCTTGAATCACTGTATCTGCAAATTCTGCACGAGACAGTGCAAAATCAATTTCTTTCTGAATGCCGGAGGCTCTTCCTGCACGATCTTCTTGAATGGCTTTCTTCAGTGCTTCTACACGCTTCGGTGTATGATGGAAATCCTGAATGGTATCATGAAGAACTTCTACGGGGAAATCTGCAAGCATTCTAGCAAAACGACCAAATCCACGACCGGCTTCTTTCAAATCAGCTAAAGTCTTATCGTTCTCAATCGTCTTCGTATCTGTAATGAATTTGTAAACCCGGTACACATGATTGTCATCCAAGTGATAGCAATCCTTCCCCTCCGCAGTAGGAAGTACGGTCAACGTCTCACGGTCTGGATTGCCACCTTCTGCTATAATCTTCTCCCGAAGAAAAGCAGTAACCAGGCGAATATTCTCCATCAGGCGATCCGGATCTTTGAAAATAGCCGTATTGATTCTTTGCAAAATAAACTTAGGGGTTTCTGTACAATATGTATCATTAATATGACCATTTCCGTAAACTTCAATCTTAGACTTAACATTAAACTGCTTCAAAATGGCATTCATATCAATTTTGTTGGTTTCCATAAATCATCCTCCGACGTTCGTGCCCAATTAAAAACAATTGCCCAAACGCACTTATTGTATGCGTTTGGGCACAATCTGTCAAGTCATCCCAATTCCCGATGTGCTTACTGTAGATAAGACATAGACGATTCCATAAATTTACCGTTCTTCGTAACAGAAACCACACGGGCACCCGCAGTCTCACGCACCTTCGTCTGTCCAATAGTAGAACAAAAACCCAAACGAATATTCATGTATTCGCCGTAGAAATCATTCTCCACGTTGTATCCGCAGAAAATGCCTCTTACGTCACCTCTTTCGCTACAGGTATAGAAGATACCGGTCTCGCGCTCCGGTGCAGAAATCTTAGTCGCTGCAGGAAGGGAACTTCCCACAAAACCTGTTTTGGTAGGATTGTTCTTCACAATATTAAACTGCATGACCGGAACCTGGAAATACATCATACCGAAAATTCGATTTCCGCCGTTATATTCTTCCAAAGCTACAGATGTATCGTAATACCAAAGCACCTGAGAATAATGAAGGCTATCTAAATTGGTCTTGCCACCAATCAAGCTCTTCAAAAGAACTTTGTCCTCAAGCCCTGCTTCATAGTCATTTAAATAACTGTTTGAATCCAAGCACCAAACATTGAAACCAACTCTATCTTTCGTAGGATCGCCGTTCTTATCCGCCACCAAAACAGGTAATACATAGTTGCTGACACCGTACGTGTTTTCATTATCGGCAGCAGATAAACAGTAAGGATAAGACTGATAAACCTTCATCTGATCTTCTCGACTGTAACCGGTCTTTTGCTTCTCTGTGCCCTCCGTGTTGACACCAAAGGCATGACACCAAGGAATTTCCCGTTCTTCTAGAGGTGCATTTAATGCATCCAATACTGTTCGCAATTCCCCTTCGTTGGAAATCGTTCCATCATGGACGTCACCACCCAAAATAACCAAATCCGGCTTCTCTTTGTCCAAAAGTTTCTCCATATTCTGAATAATCTTAGAATCCACAGTCTTAGAAACACGAAGATCCGAGAAGATCATCACTTTGAAGTTTCCTAAATCATCAAAATATAATTTCTTCTTCGTATTCAATGCATCTTCTACAGAGGTACCATTACTGGTAGGTTCCGGCGGTTCCGGATCCGGTCCCGAATCTTGACATGCAACAAAACCAGCGCAAATTAACGCACAAATCATAATACAGCAGATACGTTTAATCCAATTCCATTTCATCGTGATTCACCGCCTTATCAATCCAAGTCTTTACAATAGACCATCCGTGTGGTGAAATTGAAGGCATCATCCTGATCAATTTCAATGACGCGCGCCCCCCGTGTATCCGGAGAGAAATACGCCAAACTTCCAATGGTAGGGGTAAAGCCTAATTGAATGCCCATATAGGTACCGCAAAAATCATTCTGGTGACAATGACCTACAAACATTCCCTTCACATCGCCACGTTCGTAACAAGCATGGAACAAACCGGAACTTAATTCAGAAGGCCACACACCTTCTACGTCTTGACCAACCATACCGGTAGCCTCCGGATTTCTGCTTACGTACTCCCATTCAATTTGAGCAATATGGAAGAACATCATAGCAGCAATCTTAGATCCGTTGTACTGTTCAAGTGCAACAGACGCATTCCAATACCAACGAATTTGATCCGCATGAATGGTCTCATACTTTCCGCCGGGATCAAACAATGTACCGTAAATTGGTTTATCCACCAACACAGAATTCTCAAATCGTTGCCCGCCGGGATTCTCATTCAAGTAACTATGGGTATCCAATCCAAATACGTTAAACCCGATTTTATTGGAGTCAGAGCGAAGAATAGGCAATACATAATTACCTACACCATACACATTTCCGGCTTTAGAAACGTTGTATTTGAAAGACTCATAGATTTCTTGTTGACGCTCTTTACCGGGCGCAGCCATCTTAAATCCATATCCGCCCTCTACGTGGTTACCGTAAATTTGCGCCCATGGGATCTTTCTGGATTCCATCGGCTTACTCATAGCAGTTAAATATGTAATCAACTGACTTTCCGAATTGATTCCGCCACTATGGTTATCGCCACCCAGCAATACCAAATCCGGATCTTCTTGATCCAAAATTGCATTCATGTACTTTACGGTATCCTCTTGTAACGGATACGTGTCTTGAATGTCCGCGAAGATGACAATCTTAAATTTGCCATCCTTATTAAAACGAAGGGTACGCTTTAATTTTGTTAAACTCTTGGCGTACGCATCACTGGCAGATTGGGACGCTTCCACTTGATTTCTGAACGTTCCGGGAAGTCCGGCAAACGCGAGAACCATCAAAAGCAGTAACACGGATAATCTAAACGATAATCTACGTTTCATATTGATTCCATCCTTTCTTTAGCTATCCTAATTGTAATGAATATTCAAAAAGGTGTCATTGATTTATCCTGTTATTTTTTTGTTATTTTCTGCATGTCTGTGAACAAATGCAAATCAAACAGTCCCGTCACAGCATTTCGTTTCCCGTAGTCAATTAAATATATTTGTTCACGAATAATCCGCACTGTAAGTCCGGAGGGACAGTTAGGAAGCATTTTACGGGCGACAGAAGCCGGCGTATGATAAGGTCTTAAGGAGATAGGGACCACATCGGAAGGATCGGATCTGTAGAAATCTTCCAGCAGGCACCAACAAAGCGCTTCTTGCGCTTCCGGATGCCGAGATACAGCATATGCCAGCAATTCTTCCGAGGCATTACGAGCCGAAATTCCTCTTCCCAACAAATCTTTCTCCCAAAACCATTGAGATAAATCCGCATAGAAATCCCAGGGTGTAGGGCTCTTTGCAATTAAAAAAGACAATGTATTTCCGTAGCGGCCGGAATTGTAATAACGATTCAGCACATCCTCTAAAGCTTTCATCTTCAGCAATTCTTCGTTGGAAAGATAGTCGTTTTGTAGAATTTCATACGGCGCATTTTCCGAAAAAACATACCCGTACTCCCCTGCAAATTGCCCAAGAGGTGCACCTTTTAATATTTTCAGAAAACCCAATTGAAGCTGATGGGCGTTTAAAGCGTAAACTTCATTAAAGGATTGCGTGAAACGGTGGTAATCTTCTTTAGGAAGTCCTGCAATTAAATCCACATGAATATTCACATTGCCGAAAGCCATTAGTTTGCGGATATTCGCGAAAACCTTCTTTGTATCCGTCTTTCTGCATGCCGCGCAAAGAGCTTCTTCGTAAGTGGATTGAATGCCGATTTCAAATTGAAACAGCCCGGGCGGTGCTTGTCCGATGATTTCCAGCTGTTCTTCATCAAATAAATCCCCGGCACATTCAAAATGGAAATTCATCGGCGTATTTCCGGCTTTATTCAGTAAATAAGAAAGAATTGCACGGCTGCGTTTGGAATCACAATTAAACGTCCGATCTACAAATTTCACTTGAGGAACTCGGTGGGCAATCAAAAAATCTAATTCTTGATATACTTGTTCTAAAGGTTTTGTTCGAACAGGGTCATGCTTGCC
>JAZRHX010000300.1:0-6884 GCA_045644985.1 Clostridia bacterium
CCATACCAAATGCATTCCAAGCTGCCGGACGGAAGATATCCTTCTCATCCACATTGTGCATACAAACAGGGATGCGAAGCATCGAACACAAGGTAATCAAGTCCGCGCCGATATGACCGTAAGAAATTGCACCGTGGTTGGCACCCCAGTTATTCATTACGTCGTACGCCGTCTTAAACGCACCCTCCCCTGTTACTCTAGGTACAAACCAAGTACAAGGCCAAGTATAGTCTGTACGCTTCCATAATTTATCCGAAACTTCATCAGGAAGGTCAATAGTCCAACCCTCTGCTATTTGCAGAACCGGACCTAAACCTTTTACCAAATTCAAACGAATCATTGTTGCCGGCATCTCAGCCTTGGTCAGAAATCTGGAAGAATAGCCGCCGCCACGGAAGTACCCGATGTCTGCATAGTTCCAAGTGGTATTCTCCATAATCGCCTTCTGATCGGCCTCCGTAATTTCGTACCAAGGTTTCATCACAGCATTGCCCTCTACATCCTTAGTAGCACCATTGGCATCTAAACAACAAGCGCCGGAGTTAATTAAGTGAATGAAGCCGTCTGCCTCTTTTGCTACTCCTTTAATATCATATCCGGTAACGCGCTTGACAGACTCCCCGCTCCAATAAGTACGAACGTCTGCAAACATTTGTGCACGGTTGGTAAGCAGTTTCATAAACAGCATGCCAATACCGTTGAGTACGTCATTCTCGGTTGCTAAGATATAAGGTTCCCGAGCGCCGTTCCAGTCAAAGGAAGTGTTCAGCATGGCCTCAGGGAAATCACAGTTGGGGTAAAAATCGGTCCACTGACGCTGCCCCTGGAAGCCTGCCGCAATTGCATTGTGGCCCACCATTTCTTCTTCGCAACCTTTGGGCAAATTGGGATTTCCGTTCATCAAATCTTTGATGATCACCATCATTTTTACCACGAATTCCCAATCCTCATCCTTCCGCGCCCGCGTTTTCTGAAGTTCGGGTGGGTTCTTGTCAAAACCTTCAATACAGTTGGCTTTCACCCAAGCCAGTGCCTTCTCATACTCAGCCTGGTCGTAAATACCTTCGGTCATACGGCGAATGACTTCCACTTCATCTACGGACTCAACCCGCATGCCCAAGTAATCTTCAATAAATTCCGGACTAATAATGGAGCCGCCGATACCCATACAAATAGAGCCTATCTGCAAATAGGATTTGCCCCGCATGGTAGCCGCTGCAATGGCTGCACGGCCAAAGCGAAGGAGTTTCTCCCGAACGTCCTCGGGAATTTCTGTATCACTGGCGTCTTGTACGTCGTGACCGTAAATACCGAATGCAGGAAGACCCTTTTGCGCATGCGTTGCCAAAACGGATGCCAAGTAAACAGCACCGGGACGCTCTGTACCATTAAACCCCCAAACTGCTTTAATCGTCAAAGGATCCATATCCATGGTTTCTGCGCCGTAGCACCAACAAGGGGTTACTGTTAAAGTAATATCCACCCCTGCTTTGCGGAATTTGTCTGCACAAGCAGCGGCTTCTCCTACGCGTCCGATGGTGGTATCTGCGATGACAACCTTTACCGGCTCGCCGTTGGAATAGCGTAAATTCTCTTCGAATAATTTTGCAGCACTCTTTGCCATATTCATGGTTTGGTCTTCTAAAGATTCCCGAACACCCAACACACCGCGTCGTCCGTCAATGGTAGGACGAATGCCAATTACCGGGTAATCCCCAACAAGTCTGTTCTTTGCCATATTCAATTCCTCCATAAAAAGATTATACTTGTATTATAGTTATTATTTTAGTAAAATACTTGTGTAATATAGGCTATTATTTGTACAATTGTCAGTTTCGGAGGTTTTTTATGGACTTTCACGCATTAAATGAGAAGACCCAACGGGGTTCCAGCGATTTCCCGATTCAGTTCTATGGGCTCACCCAGACCCATCCTCGATATGAAATGCCCTTGCATTGGCACAAAGAATTTGAGCTGATTCGTGTATGTTCGGGAAAGTTTCATCTTTTTCTGCAAAACACAGAATTTGTTATGACACCGGGCGATATCGCATTGGTCAGTAGCGGCACACTCCACCGAGGAACCCCGGAGGATTGTATGTATGAATGTGTTGTATTTGATTTAAATATGCTCCGCCGGTATCCGGGAGATAAAGTCAGCACACTACTTTCGGCGATTAAAAACGGGGAGGTTTCGGCTACAGGTTGGTATTCTAACGCCAGCAAAGATTTCTGTACAATCGTTCATAATCTCTTTGATTGTTTAAAGCAGGAAACCGATTACTATGAATTCTCCGTATACGGTCTACTCTACAAACTTTTTGGCGCTCTCTATCAGGAAAATAAAATCCAAACAGCATCGGCATCCCGGTTTCACAACCGAAAAGCAGACACCATGCGATTGCTTTTAAATTGGATTGATGTTCATTTCCGTGAACCTATCACGTTAAACCAACTGGCGCAAATTGCGGATGTGAATGAAAAATATTTATGTCATTTGTTTAAGGATTTTACGGACCACACCCCCATTGATTATATTAATCACCTGCGGGTGGAACAGGCGCTTCGTGAAATTCAAGAGAATCATCTATCTGTAACGGACGCGGCATACGAAAGCGGTTTTAACGATTTAAGTTATTTCTCCCGAACTTTTAAGAAGTACAAAGGACACAGTCCGTCATTTTACAAAAAACAGTAGACAAACTCCTACGCTTGTGCTATAATTCCACTTGCATTTGCCAATGTGGCTCAGGGGTAGAGCAATTCACTCGTAATGAATAGGCCGTGAGTTCGATTCTCACCATTGGCTCCATAAAATCCGAGGACTGTATCGTCAGTTCTCGGTTTTTGTTTTCTATCGCCTTAGTGTACGCAAATACGCCTTCTGTTTCGTCGTAATACGATAACTTTCAATGGCTTTTTGAATGGTTTTGTTGTGCACCCATACCGGCAGGCATTTTCCCTCCAAATACGGAAAAGTTGTGGTCCACTGTTTAGAAAGGGCCGTGGCAAAATACCAGGCAATCATCATATTCACATAATATTCTTCGCTGCGAATTTCAGATATCCATCTGGGATATTCGGGGGTAAAATGGTCATCTAAATAATATATCATCAGCATTTCAATACCGAATCGCATGGTATAAGTTGCATGGGATGCCATCCACATTTGAATCCAAGGCAATAAGTCTTCTCTGTGTTTTTTAAAACAAGCCGGACGCAAAGAATCACAGGTGGCCCAGTTATCAATATAGGGAAGAAATCGGTTTAGTTCAGCAATGCAAGTATGGAAATCCGGAATCTGCGCAATCAAAAAGGCGTGCAGGTTATTCTCTTCGTAATAAAAATGGGGCAAATGGCGCAAAAATGCCGCTGCCTCCTGCGTTCCATAAAGTTCCTTTGCCATTTTGCGAAGAACAGGAATTCGCACTCCAATGATTGTGTCGGCCTGGATTGTGGGCATCAGTTTAGCGTGAAAAGCTTTGTATGTAAGATCTTGTTTCTCCAATAATCTTTGCTTCATATTACACGTTTAAATACTCCAAAGGATCTCGGGTTGAACCGTTCACACGTACTTCAAAATGTAAATGGGAGCCTCTTGCCGCACCCGTATCTCCAATCAAAGCAATCACCTGTCCGCGACGAACTTGATCGCCTTCTTTCACAAGTAATTTACTGGAATGTGCATACAAAGTAGAAATTCCATCTCCATGGTACACAATTACATACCAACCATATCCGCCTTCATTCCACGCGGCGGTCACAACCACACCGTCTTCCGCAGCCAAGATATTTGTGCCCGTGGATGCACCAATATCAATGCCACTATGCATCGCCCATTTTCCGGAAATAGGATGGGTTCTATAGCCATAATAAGACGTGATTCTCTTTCCCGATGGTGCAGGCCATAAGAAATAAAGCTTGCCATCATCTTTCCCCAATAGTTTATCATATTGATACTGTAATTCGCGAATTTCAGCTTCCAAACGTTTAGATTCCGCTTCCAGCGCGTCTTCTTGCGCTTCTAACCGTGCAATAGCATCACGGCTGGCAAGCATATCTGATTCAAGAATTTGCTGGTTATTCTTAAGTTTCTCAACCAACAATTCTTTTTCTCGTATTGCCTCTGCAATATCCACTGTAGATATTTCTACAAGAGCTTTCTTGCTGTCCAAATCTTGCTTCATGATGCGCAATTCTTCCATTGTAACTTTATCGCTTTCCAGCAAATCTTGCATCAAGCGAATACGGTCATTGTAATCAAAAACGTTTCCAGATTCTATGTACTGTCTTATAGCACTGTATTGAGAATATCGATATAAAACAATCGCACGCTTGTAGAACAAATCCAAAGCGCAAGCGTACTGACGCTCTTTCTCCTCAATAGCATCCTGTAAACCTTGTATTTCGGCAAAAATATGCTCCAACTCATCTAATTGCTTTTGAAGTAAGGATGTCTCCTGTTCGTATTCTTTTGCCAATTGCACGTAAGTCTTAGAATACTGTTCGTATTCTGCCTGTTTATCCGCAATGGCGTGATTGACTTTATTCAGTTGATTTTGAATATCATCTTGCAAAACGCCGGCAGAATCAATTTGGTCCTTAATATCTTCTGCAGTAGAAGAAAACGCAGCGCTGGCACTACTCAAAAAAGAAACAACGAGCAATGAAGTGATAACGATATAAACAACAATATTTCGCTTTATCATTTGTACAAATCCTCAAATAAGTCCCTTATCTCAAACTTACGTAATCCAACGGATCTACAGTAGAACCGTTCAATCGTATTTCGAAATGCAAGTGATTACCTGTAGAACCGCCGGTGGTACCGACCAGCGCAATAACTTGACCGCGTTTCACTTTGTCGCCTTCCTTCACCAAAATCTGGCGCGCATGGGCATACAACGTGGAATAACCGTCACCATGATAGACAATGGTATACCATCCATATCCGCCTTCATTCCAAGCAACCGTAGTAACCACGCCTTCTTCCGCCGAAAGAATATTCGTACCACCCGGAGCCGGAATATCAATTCCACTGTGCATCGTCCACTTTCCGGTAATGGGGTGCGTTCTGTATCCCCAATACGAAGAAATGCGTGTTCCGGAAGGCGCAGGCCACAAGAAGTGAAGCTTGCCATCATCTTTGCCTAGTAATTTATCATATTGATATTGTAATTCTTTAAGTTCCGATTCAATTCGAAGCGACTCTTGTTCAAGCGCATATTCCTGTGCTTCCAACCGCTCAATCGCATCGCGACTCACGGTCATGTCGCTTTCTACAATTTTCTGATCATTCTTAATCTTATCCAGTAAAATTTCTTTCTCTTTCGCAGCCTGTTCCAAATCCAAAGATACGATTTCAATCAAGGCTTTCTTCCCATCCAAATCTGCTTTCATGATGCGCAGCTCTTCCATGGTGGCTTTATCGCTTTCTAACATATCTTGCAGCAAGCGAACACGTTGAGAATAATCAAAAACGTTCCCGGATTCTATGTACATCTTTAAAGAGCTATATTGGGAATAACGGTAAAGTAGGTTAGCACGTTTATAGAACAAATCCAACGCTGCCTGATACTCGGCTTCTTTCTCTTTGATTGTCTTTTGAAGTTCCTCCATCTCACGGAAGATATTCTCTAATTCGTCCAATTTCTTCTGCAATGCAGAAGTTTCATTTGCATAATCCTTGGCTAACTGAGCGTACTCTTTAGAGTATTGCTCATATTCCTTTTGCTTATCTGCAATGGCACCGCTTACCTTGTCTAGTTGACTTTGGATGCTATCTTGCTTATTCCCCGCGCTGTCAATTTGATTCTTAAGATCCTCTGCAGTAGAAGAAAAAACTGCATAAGCACTGGTCACAAAAGAGACCAGGAGCAGCATGGTTAAGATTACATATGTAAACGCTCTTCTCTTTATCATTTGTATGTGCACATCCTTCCGAATACTCTTTCCCAGTATAGCATAAATATTGCTCGTCGACAAGTAAGAAAGCATACAAATTCCCTTTAACGCACAATTTTATTTTCCCCGCAAAGCAGTACTATTCACCGCTTTCTTGTCATATAAATGGAAGCGTATTTGAATGGAAAATTATTGTTAAGGAGGTCTCCATGTTTGAATTATCAAAAGATTATGTACGAATAAACCGTGTACTGCCGGCAGAACCCGTAAGAAGTGTTTACGAATCCGATTGCATCGTACCGGATACCCTTTCAGACATCGTCCGCATTTTAGCTTTGGATGCAGTATCCGTTCCGGATGAGGTTACGGCGGGAAACGGAAATATGGCTGTAAAATTTCGGATTCATTACAAAATCCTCTATATGACCGATGCTGCAGAGGGACTGGTGAAGGCATTTCGTTCCACCTCCGAGCATATCTGCATTTTTGATATGCCGGAAATCCGGGAAGACTGTACCATGCGGGCTGTTTGTACCGTAGAGAATTGCGATTATACCCTAACCAACAGCAGAAAACTCGCACTACGTACTGCCGTTCGAATCGAACCGGAAGTCTTTCGTCCGGAAGACTTCGGGATTCCTTTCGGGCTAACAGGGCCGGAGAATCTGCAAATCCTGACAGAAGCACTAAACGTAACCACGTGCGCAGGAGAAATTTCATCCTCCTTTGTGATGACAGAAAGAACTGAATTGCCCGCAAGGAAAGCGCCCATATTGGAAATCCTGCGTTCCGATCCCAGAGTTTGCGATATCACCGCGCAACTTACGGGAGACAAGTTACAATTCCGAGGAAATTTAACCGTATGCACCTTGTATACGGCAGATGACCGGGAACAAAGTTTGCAAATTTTGGAACAGCAATTTCCATTCACACAAGTCGTACCGGTCAGTGTTCCGGGGGAAAACGTTTTCTGGATGCCGG
>JAZRHX010000301.1:0-1472 GCA_045644985.1 Clostridia bacterium
GGTTTTGTCGATGTTCATAATCCGCAGACTTTGCAATTCTTCTTCTGCCAGATGTAACTCTTTGGAATCCCATTCGTGGCGCAGAATACGCTCGTTGTCCGTAGGGGCGTGCCATAAAGTGAATTTTGGCGTGGATGCCAGCATTTCAATGCCGTTATATTGCAGAGAAGCCAGCTGGCCTTTCGCCTTATCAAACACGTAGAAGAAATCTTCTCCTTGAATCTCGATGGCTTGCCTTGTGTCCGTCACCTGAATCGGTTGCATATGGGATGCCGGCATGCTTTCCGGCTCCGTCTGCTCTACGGGAAGGGGAAGTTGTACGAAGCCCAATTCGTGACCGGAGAGGGCCCAAGGGGTACTGGATTTGGTTCTGAATATAAAATCAATAAAATACTCTTCATAAGACAGTTCCGGCAAATGGTAGGGAACTGTAACCGACGCGGATTGGTGCGGCGGGCAAGCTACGTTTAAACAACCTTCTTCCTGCACACCGCTTTGGTTGGAAACACGCCAGATAATTTCTACTTGGTTTAGATCTGTGAAATCATACCGGTTTGTGAGTGTAAAGTTTCCTGCTTTGGCATCTTTCTCGGCCACCTGTACCGGGCAAATCACTTGTTTCAACTCCAACAATCCTGTACTGGGTACGCGGTCGGGGTTTACCAGTCCGTCTACGCAGAAATTACCGTCGTGAATAGGTTCGTTGAAATACCCGCCGTAGGAGAAAAAGGGTTTTGGAACGTCTTGAGGCTTTGGCTGTACACCATATTGGGGAAGTTGCACCGCTGTTGTAACCATAGGCCCCACGGAAGTGTCGCAGGTGCGCACGGCGTGATCCGCCCATTCCCAAACGTTGCCACCCCATATGTTTGGATATCGGTAGAATAAATCCCAGTATTCTCTCAAACCTCCGGGTCCGTTGCCCATAGCGTGGGCATACTCACACAAATAAAGGGGCTTTGAAGAACGCTTGGCGAATTCTTCGCAAACGTCTAAAGCAAGATACATATAACTATATACGTCCACAAAATCCTCGGGCTCGTCGTGGGCACCTTCGTAGTGTATGAGCCGGGACGTATCTCTTTGGCGGGTCCAAGCATCCATTTTACGGTGATTCTCTCCCATAGCAGATTCATTGCCCAAAGACCAAATAATAACGGAAGCATGGTTCTTGTCTCGCTCCACCATCCGCTCCATACGATCCAAATAAGCCTCCGTCCAGTCCGGGTGATTGGTTAAATAATTGGGATCTTTGTGGGCGTACATGCCGTGGGTCTCCAAGTCCGTCTCGTCCAGCACGTAGAAACCGTAATAGTCGCATAGTCGATAGAACAAAGGCGTATTGGGATAATGAGAAGTCCGAATACAGTTGATATTGTGCTGCTTCATCAAAATCAAGTCTCGCTCGATGGCAGCTAAGGGTGTCACGTGCCCCAAATCCGGATGGGTGTCGTGGCGATTGACGCCTTTCA
>JAZRHX010000302.1:0-3372 GCA_045644985.1 Clostridia bacterium
GAGAACGCGAAAGCTACCAAAGCATTGGTTGCGATGTTAGAAGCTTGCGATTGCAAGAATCCTTTGTGCGGCAAGATCTTGGCTGACAAGAACTACCTGGCTAAGAAGTCCGTTTGGATCTTCGGTGGCGACGGTTGGGCATACGATATCGGTTTCGGCGGTTTGGATCACGTGCTTGCTTCCGGCGAGAACGTAAACATTATGGTATTTGATACCGAAGTTTACTCCAATACCGGTGGTCAGGCTTCCAAGGCAAGCCGTATCGGTCAGGTTGCTCAGTTTGCAGCAGCCGGTAAGGAAATCGGCAAGAAGAACTTGGCTGAAATTGCAATGTCTTACGGGTACGTTTACGTAGCACAGATTGCAATGGGTGCTGATATGAATCAGACTATCAAGGCCTTGGTTGAAGCTGAAGCTTATCCGGGTCCGTCTATTATCATCGGTTACGCTCCTTGTGAGATGCATGGTGTTAAGGGCGGTATGGGTAATTGCCAACTTGAAATGAAGCGTGCCGTAGACGCAGGTTACTGGCAGATGTTCCGGTACAATCCGGCAGCTCGCGCAGAAGGTAAGAATCCGCTTACTATCGACTGCAAAGAGCCTACGGCAAGTTACCGTGACTTTATTACCAGCGAGACTCGTTACAGCAGATTAATTCAGGCCTTCCCGGATCGTGCTGAAGCTTTGTTCGAGCAGGCTGAAATCGATGCGAAAGCTAGATATGACAGACTTACCAAGATGGTAGATTTGTACAACTAAACTAAATGAATTGATTTGAAAGGGAGGCCGTCTTCGATGGAAGGCGGCTTCTTTTTTCGGGCTTTAATTTGTATTGTCGGTTTGATACGCTGCTCGGTATGGTGTTCCGCTATTTGGTGGGAAAGCAGGGACTTTTTACCTGGAAGAAATTCCAAAATCCGAGGAGTTCTGCGGTGAATGTGGAAGACGAGATTCATGTAGGCGGTAAAATGGGAAAATTCTAATCCACCTCCAATTTCACGTTTATTAGTAGGGGTTTTTCTGCAAAAAACGTTTTCCCAATATAGGACTGGATATAAATCCACCTTTCAAGGGACACATTGTTTAGACCAACATTGAGTTTATCAAAAGTGAGATGGATAACGATTTGAATTTGGTTCTCAACTTTAATCATTTCATACCTTTAGGAAAAGAACTATAAAAATTTCCCCTTGACAAGAATCGAATTCTGTTGTATTCTATGCACTTGTAAAGGAATTGTACTTTACAGCCTATCAATATGGAGGTGGCATGATGGCAGAGCTTCAATCAGAGGTATATGAGATCAGCATGTTGTTGGATTTTTACGGACAACTGCTTACGGAAAGCCAGTATAAGGTGATGGATATGCACTATAATCAGGACTTAAGCTTGACGGAACTTGCGGAAGCCCTGCAGATTACACGTCAGGGAGCCCATGACTTTATCAAGCGCGGCAAGAAACAATTGCTGGAGTTTGAGGAGAAACTAGGCTTATTGGCTCGTTTTAAAGAAGCCAGAATTCGCTTGGAATCCATGCAAGAGGATTTCCAATTGTTGGATAGAAGCGAAATTGAGGAAGGTAACGCATATTTATTAGACCAGATTGAGCAAAAGTTATATAAAGTTATTTCCGATTTGTAAGATAAGAGGAGTATATCCGTATGGCATTTGAAAGTTTATCTGCAAAATTACAAGCTACCATAAAGCGATTAAAAGGACAGACCCGAGTTTCCGAGAAGGACGTAAAGGAATTCATGCGTGAGATTCGTCTGGCTTTACTGGAGGCTGACGTTAATTATAAGGTGGTTAAAGATTTCATTGCAGCCGTATCCGAGAAAGCCGTAGGTCAAGACGTATTAGAAAGTTTGTCTCCCGGACAGCAAATTGTTAAGATCGTGGACGATGAACTTACCGCATTGCTAGGTGCAGATGATTATAAATTGGACTTCTCTAAACAACCGCCAAACGTCATTATGATGGTAGGTCTTCAAGGTGCCGGTAAGACTACGGCAAGTGGTAAATTGGCGCTTCATTTGCGTAAGAATGGTCGCAAACCCATTATGGTTGCCTGCGACATATACAGGCCCGCTGCTGTGAAGCAGTTAGAAGTCTTGGGGAAACAAATTGATATTCCCGTGCACAGCGAAGAACCCGGTGTGAAACCTTTGGGAATTGCTCGGAATGCGGTGAAGAAAGCAATCCGTAACCTGAATGATACGGTGATTGTAGATACTGCCGGACGTCTTCAAATTGACGAAGATATGATGGAGGAATTAAAGGAACTCAAGCGAGAATTGAATCCCTCTGAAATCCTCTTGGTAGTGGATAGTATGACCGGTCAGGAAGCCGCGAACGTAGCAAAGGCATTCCACGATGACTTGAATATTACAGGTGTTATTCTTTCCAAATTAGACAGTGATACCCGCGGTGGTGCGGCTCTTTCCGTAAGAGCTATCACCGGACGTCCTATTAAGTTCGCTTCTGTAGGAGAGAAGCTGAGTGAATTTGAAGTGTTCTATCCCAAACGCATGGCAGACCGAATCTTAGGTATGGGCGACGTACTGACCTTGATTGACAAGGCTGTGGAGATGTACGACGAGAAGCAAGCCATGGAGTTAGAGAAGAAGATTCGCTCTCAAACATTTACTTTAGATGACTTTCTGGATCAACTCCAGCAGCTAAAGAAGATGGGTGGCATTCGGAATTTGCTTAAACTTATTCCCGGAGCCGGACAGATTAAAGAAGAGGATATTGATGAAAGTCGTCTGGTGCGGATTGAAGCCATTATCCGCTCTATGACGAAGAAGGAGAAGAATAATCCGGATATCCTAAATGCCAGTCGCAGAAAGCGTATTGCGATGGGGAGCGGAACAACAGTTCAAGAGGTCAATCAACTTATGCGCCAGTTTGAAGATATGCGCGCCATGATGAAGAAGATGACAAAAGGTGGTATTGGCAAAAAGGGCTTTGGAAAGGGCTTCGGGGGAAACTTCCCCGGTTTTCCCCAGTAACAGTCCATTTTGTGGATATAGAAATTCTTATAGCGGAGGTGAATACACATGCTGAAAATCAGACTTAGAAGACTCGGTGCGAAGAAGGCTCCTTTCTACAGAATCGTTGTTGCTGAATCTCGTTATGCAAGAGATGGCAGATTTGTAGAGGAAATCGGTACCTACAATCCTTTGGTAGAGCCTGCTGAAATCAAGGTTGACTTGGAGAAGGCAGAGGAATGGATGAAGAAGGGTGCACAACCTACAGACACTGTAAAGGTTATTCTTAAGAAGGCAAAGGAGAATGCATAATTCTTTTTTGACGTAAAGCGAGGTTATTATGAAAGAGTTTCTTGAAACAATCGTGCGTCAGCTTGTAAAC
>JAZRHX010000303.1:0-2989 GCA_045644985.1 Clostridia bacterium
CTTTCTGCGTTGTATAAATTGCTTGTGCATATGTGCCTGTACCCGGTGTTGCTGTGTAAAAACCAATACATAGTGATTTTTGTCCATAGTAAGCATCCGTGGCATCAGATGCAAATCCTCCACTTGTTATACTACCGGTCCACAAGGCTGTGCTCTCTGCATTTCCGTTTCGTACAAGATTCTGCGCCACATTTCCCGACGCAGTCTGGCTGGCAATGGTATTCTGCTTTCGAATATCCGCCATCGTACTTCCATTGTTGTATTCGGTATAACTTGTACCGTAGATTGTTTCTCCCGACAGATCGGTCACATAAACATTCACTGCACGACCGTACTCATCAAACAGATAAACGTTTAAGTAATCATCTTCTGTAAGCGGCATATCATCTTTGCCGCGGGTTCGTACCGTCGTTTTCTGATTCTGGTACGTAATATACCGTTCATCTTCTAAGTAGTTATTGTCCCCTACAACTTCAATACCTGCCACTCGATTATTTCCGTAGGAATACCATACTTCATTCTTATGGGTAAGATCTTGGATGCGGATCAAGGCAGAATTGGATCCATAACGGTATGCTGCTTCCTCACCTGTAGAATATCGGACCCCCACCAAATAATTACTTGCACCGGTTTGGGCTGTCCCATTGTAGGTATCTGCGTATAAATATTCCATATACTTTGTTGTATCCCGACCGTTAATGACCTTAACTAAAGCTCCGTTTGCATTGTATTCAAACAAGAAATCTGTAATCTCTGTGCTTTCATCTGCCGGTAGATACTTGACCTTTATGGGATATCCCGCCGTATTAAATTCAATTTCTTTTCTGTTTCCAACAAAATCTTCAATAGCAAACAGTCTGCCGGTACTGTCAAAATATTTCTTGTTATGTTGATCATCCTCCATAATATAACCATTGCTATTTCTTGTAATGGTTATAGGATGACCGTCTTCACTTTGATATTCATCAAGAAGATCTATTTCCATATAATCTTTAAAATATATTTCCGTACCGTTTCCGTCGTTATATACCAACCATGCTTCATTCGATGTCAAAGTAGAAACCGAGTTCCTTGGCTTGATTGTTTCCAAGATATTCAATTTCCAACCGTATCCTGTCTTTACCGGTGTGGAAACGGTATATGGTGCGTTGACATTGTTATCATTTCCATTAAAGTGCATCCCTTTCTGGAAATCGTTATACACAAGACCCACTTGCATGGGTAAGATATTTCCGGCTGTTGTCATCCCGGGTTGTACAAATACCAGATTTCCGTTAAACAAATTCACATATCCGGTACCTGCAGTGCCCACATCTTCTACATCATAACTCCAGATATTTTCCAAGCCCCGTGTATCCCGGTAAGAAATCATAATCGTTGGTCTTCCGGTATTTGAAACCGTGGAATCATTTCCGGAATGAAAGCCTACATCTCCCGCCCAACTTTCTGGTTCGGCATGGATTACGATTCCTTGTTGCGTACTTGGATTATCGTACCATTCTCTTGCCGCAGTTGTAATATTAAAATAGAATTTCTTCCCTGCCGTTCCCGCAGTTACGGTAACGTAATCTATTGGATTGGTTTCAATATTTGGTTGATTGTTCCACGTGACGGTACTATCATCCCAACTGCTTAATACTTGATATGCACCTAAATGCATATAGTTCTTCGTACTTTCAAATGAATACCATTGCCCGGAAGCGACCTGTGTGATTCCGATTCTGGCATCCGTAATTTCAGCAGAATTCGGTAAAGCAGGCAAACTGTTCCACTTAAGATAAATTCGCATATTCCGGAAAGAACTACTTGGATCTAACCCGGTTCTTAAGATACTGTACCATCTTGTATTTAAATTCGGATCCCCTTGAATAACATGAGCATCTTTCACAGTGGTATTCACTTCACTGCCCTGCCAGAAAGACGGATCAATGGTTACAGGATAAACACGAGAAGAATCCTTTAACCACGCGGAATCTGCATGCACCGTTAAATACACACCGCCGGAACATGGGGTTAAACTATATGTAACAGCATCGGAATGATGATAATCTGCGTCAAACATATACCCTTTGGGAATGATGCAGGCGGTTTCGTCGCTGTCATTTTTAACAAAATAAATATCTCCGTTCTCCTGAAGCTGCGCGGTCACGCCGACCAAAGTCAGTTTAAGCCGCCAGCGGTTTTGATCCGTCGGGGCGGATAATATAATACTTTCTTTAATATTGTTGCCAAATACAACGTAATCCAACGTTGTGTTTGGAAGCACGTTGGTATAGGAAAGGCCACTCACCGTCTTTCCCATATCCGTAAGTTCTTCCAATTTATTCTCGTATGCTGCTTTTGATTCTTTTGTTTGAACCGTGGCTGCGACTTGTTTATTGAGAGTAGCCGCCAAAGATGCAGACATCACTTCCAAATCTAAATTGGGCAGCTCTACCATAGCCACTTGGATGGAATAATCTTCCCCTCCAAACTGGAAAATACCGTTCCCAATGCCCTCTTTCGCAAAAGCGATTTGCATATCACTCTTGGTGGGCACGTACATCGTACCGCCCCTGCCCATCTCCGCAACTTTCAGCGTATTATCGTATTCTTCATATCCCGTATCCGTCTTATAATGAATATCATAGGCATATTGCGCTGCTGTATAGGAGCCGTCAGTCATGCGAAAATATTTGACGTTCTCTGTACGCTTCTCGACGATCTCCCCTATGACTTCCCCGGAGGATGCGGAAAGCGTACCGGATTCATCGGTTTCCTGAATCAATGGAATTTCCGGAACCAACTGAATGGATTCCGCCCGAAGGAGTAACTGTCTTGGCACTAATTGAAGAACCATAATAACAGTCAATAACAAGGTTAAACTTCTACTTGTCCACTTACATCGATGCATACAATACGCCTCCTTGTGTTCTTATATACAGTTTTGTTGATGTTTATATTTTATCAGAAGAAACATATTCCTGTCAATATATTCCATTTTGAATTA
>JAZRHX010000304.1:0-4558 GCA_045644985.1 Clostridia bacterium
GGTGAGCCAAGCCGTTTCCTCCCGGTTCATGCCTTGAAAATAAATGGCCATGGCCATAGCCGCCATTTGATAGTCTGGAAGGGTGCCTTTCGTAAAGCCTGCCACCATTTCCCGAATTTCTGTCTCCGTAAGGGGCAATCCTTGTTTTTTCTTGGAAATCAAATCGTACATACGCATGGATAATCCCTCCCAAAAGGCACGTCTAAATAATCACAAACGGTGGATGCAATTTGCGCAAAAGAATCTCGTGTGCCGCCGTTCTCCGGCGTGATACCTGTTCCGTACACCAATAAAGGTGTGTACTCCCGGGTGTGGTCCGTGCCGGGGAAGGTGGGGTCGCACCCGTGATCCGCGGTGATCATCAAAAGGTCATCGGGATTTAGTTCCGGTAAAATGTCCCCTAACCAATCATCAAATACGTTTAGCGCTTTCGCGTACGCCACCGCATCATTGCGATGTCCATAGAGCATATCAAAATCCACTAAATTGATAAAAGCAAGACCGTGGAAATCCTCTTGAATCAGCCTGGCGGTCTCCTCCATGGCCTCTTGATTTCCGTGGGCTTCTACCGCCTTGGTAATCCCGCGCCCCGTAAAAATATCTTGAATCTTTCCTACGGAAATTACGTCTAAACCTGCGTCGGAAATGGCATCTAACATGGTGCTTCCCGGGGGCTCCAGCGAAAAATCTCTTCGGTTTGGGGTGCGGACGAAATTAGGCGCCGTCCCGGTAAAAGGTCTTGCAATGACTCTGCCGACCCCGTGCTCCCCTTGAAAGATTGCCCGGGCGGCTTCGCAGTATGCATATAGTTGTGCCGGAGGCACGTAATCTTCATGGGCGGCAATTTGCAGCACACTATCTGCAGAAGTATAGATAATGAGCTTCCCGGTGTCCAGGTGCGCTTGGCCGTAGTCTTTAATCACTTCCGTGCCGGAGTAGGGTTTGTTGCATAAATAGCCCCGCCCGGTGCGCTTCGAAACGGCGTCCAGCAAATCCCGGGGAAAACCCTCCGGATAAGTGGGAAGAGGTTTGTCGGAAATCAAGCCGGCAATTTCCCAGTGGCCGATAGTGGTGTCCTTTCCCCGGGAACGCTCCCGCATGCGGGCGTAAAATGCTGTGGGTGCATGGAATTGGGGGAGATACGTTACGCCGTCAATACAGCCAAGACCCATTTTACACAAATTTGGAATTTGCAACAGACCCGTTTCGGCACAACTTTTGAGTGTGTTGCATCCGGCGTCCCCGAAATCCTGTGCATCCGGAAGGGCACCGATGCCTACGCTATCTAATACAATTAAGAAAACTCGTTTCATTCTGCCTCTTTTACGATTTTGACAATGCGGCTGGTGCCCAGACGATCTGCACCTAAACGGATAAAATCTTCTGCATCCGCGATGGTTTTAATGCCGCCGGCAGCTTTGATTTTGAGATGCTTTGGACAGTGCTTGGCAAACAGGGCGATATCCTCTTTGGTGGCGCCGCCGGTGGAAAAACCTGTGGATGTCTTAATATAGTCAGCGCCACTTTCACCTACAATGCGGCACATTTGAATCTTCTCTTCTTCTGTAAGCAAGCAGGTTTCGATAATGACTTTCAGAATCTTATTCCCGCAGGCTGCTTTCACGGCTTGAATTTCAGCCAGCACATCGTCGTATTTCTTCTCCCGAAGGGCACCTACGTGAATCACCATATCGATTTCGTCAGCACCATTCTCGATGGCGTCTTTGGTTTCAAAAACTTTTGTGGCGGCGGTGCTGTATCCGTTGGGAAAGCCAGTTACGGTACAAATGGCCAGGCGACCTCCTACGTAGTCCTTGGCTTGTTTTACAAAAGCCGCCGGAATACAAACAGACGCTGTCTTATATTTCATGCCGTCGTCACATAGCGCCTTGATTTGAGGCCACGTAGCGTCTTGGGCCAGCAACGTATGGTCTACTTTAGAAAGAATTTGATTGATATTCATCATAAATCCCCGTTTCGTATAAATTTATTATTCCTATTGTACCACATCCCGGTTTCGAATAACAGGTGGATGGCCCTTTTTTGTACAATGTTTTGATTTGCGCTATTTTACCGGGGAAATTCCGTCCGAAAGTGGCACAAATTTAAAAATATCCAAGAAAAGTGCCACGTTTTCTTGGGAAACATGGCACAAATCTGCAAAATATTTGAAAAAGTGCTAACGGATGAAATGGTTTGATCGCTCACACCAAAATCTTAAAACTTAAAAGTTAACTTGAGCCATTTCTTAGCCGCATCCAACCATTGATATACGTACGCGGTGGTGGGGGATGGCTTATTAGTCATATGATCGCAAGTGGAAAGTCCGTGGACACCGTTTGGATAGATGTGGAGTTCAAAAGGCACTTTGTGCTTACTACATGCTGCGGCATAGAGCAAACTGTTCTCCACCGGGACGCAAGCATCTTCGGCTGTGTGCCAGATAAAGGCAGGCGGTGTAGTCGCTTTCACGTTTCGGTCGCAGGAAAAATAGTCGATCTCACTTTCTGTCGGTTCATGTCCCAAAAGATTTATAAAGGAGCCTTGGTGCCCGTGGTTTGAATCTGCTGTAATGACGGGATAACAAAGGATAGAAGCATTGACCGCTTTACTTTCCGGAAATTGCGCCCGCACTTCCTTGCAATCAAACATGGTAGAATAATGGGCAGCTAAATGACCGCCTGCGGAGAAGCCCATAATGGCAATTTTTGTTGTATCACAATGCCAAATATTTGCATTTTGGTAGATTAACTCCAAGGAGGCAGCCACTTCCAAAAGTTGTGTAGGAAAACGATTCGGTGCTGCGGAATAAGTCAGAATAAAAACATTGAATCCTAATTCTAAAAACTTCAGCGCCATGGGTTCTGCTTCCCGTTCACTACACATGGCATAACCACCGCCGGGACAAATCAGCAAACAAGGACGTAATTCATCCTGCCGATTCATTTCTACAAGATTGTAAGGAAGAAAGGCTTCGAAGATGGGATTCTTGCCTTGCTCGCCTAGAAAAGAATAATGATCCTTCAACCGAATTTTATAGTATTCCATATTGAGAACTCCTTTGTAATTGCTGGCTTTATTGTATTGCGTAGCGGATAGAATGTCAATTGCAAAAAAATTTCACAACCTAGTAGACGAACGCAAAAAAAAGATTTATAATGTATTCGTATTTTTTTACAAAAGACGAGTTTAAGGGGAGTACTATATGCGAAGGATATTCAGCGTTCAAAATGTTATTTTCATTGCATTGGCTGTTTATTTGCTGATTTTATTGTTTAATCAGCAGGGCGCGTTGTCTCGCAACATTGAGCGCAATCAAGAATTGAAACAGCAAATTGCCGCGGCACAATCACAGTTGAACGATCTTCGGGAAGAGGAATTGCTTTTGAATACGGACGCATACATTGAACGGAAAGCACGGGAAATTTTGGGCTACGTAAAGAGTAATGAAATTGTCTATATAAAGGATTAAATTTGGGAGGCTGCGGTACTGTATGTCGGAAATCAGCGATATCGTTGTAGGAAAGGTAACCTCGATAATGCCTTTTGGGGCATTTGTCCAGTTGGGCGATGGTTCCTCCGGATTGGTACATATTTCGGAAATCAGTGAAGAATTTGTAAAGAACGTTGGCGATCTGCTTCATACGGGACAGACGGTTAAAGTGATTTGTATGGGTAGCGAACACGATGGAAAGAAGCGCCTCTCCATTAAGAAAGCCACGGCCATTTTGAAAGCACGGGGCGAAGAAGGGACTGTACTAGATACACCTTCTGAAAGCCGCAAAGATCGAAACTTCCAAAAGCAAGAAGCAGAACCCCGTAAACCTCGTAAAGAACGGGAACGTACACCGGCACCGAAATTCAGTGTGATGACCCCTCCGCCTATGTATGATGAATTGAAACCTGTAGAGAGCGGACAGTTTGAGGATAAATTAGCACGCTTTATGAAGGCCAGTGATGAACGCTTAATTGACCTAAAGCGTCAGACGGATAATAAACGAGGCGGCGGATATGTCCGTCGAGGGTGATTTCCAGGCGCAGTCGCCTGAACTTGAATTTGCAAAGTATTTGTCGGCATCCCTTATAAAGGATGCCTATTTTCAAATATCCCCTCAAACCGGAGCTTTTGTGCGCAGAGATTTTGGGGCCGTGTCCGTTACATACCTTCTGCCCCTGTTCCAAATGACTGACGCGCAAGTGGAAGCGTTTTTGGATAAATTTTTAGAGAATGGCATTCAAAACCCAAATCGGGAAAGTGTCTCTTATACGTACCTTTTGTTGAAAGGGAAGGATGAACAACCGGCGTTTATACCGGATATTTTACAAACGAAGCAAAATGAGATGGATCGATCCGGAATATTGGCAGATATCGCCCTTGTAAATTGGGAAACAGGTACGTATAGTACTTTTATTCAACATAGAATTGAAGATAAGAAGCTCAGACGTGTGCTGGCGTCTTCCTTACAGCAATGGAATGCACCGATTGGAAATCGGGAAGAAACTTTGGAACAGACACAAAAAGCCCTGAAGGCCCGGCGAGAAATACTTAACCCAACCA
>JAZRHX010000305.1:0-2190 GCA_045644985.1 Clostridia bacterium
TTCTTTATTATGCACGCCAACGGAACTTATCTGGACGGTCAGTATGCCGCATTCGGTAAAGTGACCTCCGGTATTGAGATCGTTGACCGTATCGCTTCTGTGAGAACCGACTACAGCGACCGCCCCTACGAAGAGCAGAAAATCAAAACCATTCGCGTTGATTGATTCTATTTCCTAAATAAAGGAATTCAAAAATGTTAGAAAAGTTCCTTCCGAGAATTGATTTCGATTCTTACGAAGATTTCAAAGCAAACTACAAGGTAAACTGTCCCGAAGGCTTTAACTTTGCCTATGATATTGTTGACGCATGGGCGGATGAACAGCCGGGCAAGATGGCTTTGTTGTATTGCGATGATTTCGGCACGAGAAGATATTATACCTTTACGGACATGAAGAAGATGTCCAACCGTATCGCCAATTATCTGCTCTCCTTGGGCATCAAGAAAGGCGATAGGGTGATGCTGATTTTGAAGCAACGCCCCGAGGTTTGGATGTGTTTCCTTGCGCTTCATAAGATTGGTGCCGTATGTATCCCCGCAACCTTTCAGTTGACGGAAAAGGATATCGTTTACCGTGTGGATGCTGCGGAATGCCGTATGATAATTTCCGTAGACGATCCCGACCTGCTGACCTTTATTTCTTCTGCGAAGACTAAGTGCAAGACCCTTTCTCATCTTGCTGTTGTAGGTGAGCATATTCCGGAAGGATTCCATGATTTCCGCCGTGAGATCGGTGCATATTCTGACGAGCTGGAGCGTATCTATAACCATCAGACAGATCCTATGCTGATGTATTTCTCCTCCGGTACCACCGGAATGCCCAAGATGATCCTGCACGATTATTCTTACCCTTTGGGGCATATCTTGACGGCACATTATTGGCAGCACGTAGAAGAGGATAAGCTTCACCTTACCATGTCCGATTCCGGTTGGGCTAAATTCGCATGGGGCAAGATCTACGGTCAATGGATCTGCGGCGCTACCATCGTTGCTTATGATAACGAGAAGTTCAACGCCAAGAACACCATGGAGCTGTTGCAGGAGATCAAGGTTACCACATTCTGCGCGCCGCCCACCATTTATCGCTTCTTGATCAAGGAAGACATTGCAGGCTATGACCTGTCTTCCATCCATAAATGCTGTATTGCTGGTGAGCCTCTTAATCCCGAGGTGTTCTATAAGTGGCAGGAGTTGACCGGACTTACTCTTACAGAGGGCTTCGGCCAGACCGAGACCCCTGTTTTGATGGCCAATTTTGACGGTTTTCCCATTAAGCCCGGCTCCACCGGAAAGCCCTCCGCAGACTTTGACGTCGAGATCGTTGATGATTACGGCAACCCCTGCGAGGATGGCGTTGTGGGCAGAATTGTTGTTCGTAACCTGTCCAAGCATTATCCCTGCGGTTTGTTCAAAGGGTATCACAAGGATGCAGAAGCCGTTGCGAAGGCATTCCACGATGATTTTTACGATACCGGCGACACCGCTTGGCGTGATTCCGAGGGCTATTATTGGTTCGAGGGCAGGAGCGATGACGTTATCAAATGCTCCGGTTACAGAATTGGACCTTTTGAGGTAGAAAGTGCCTTGATGACCCATCCCGCAGTGCTTGAGTGCGCCGTTACGGCCGCACCAGATCCCGTGCGTGGCCAGGTCGTAAAAGCAACCATCGTTTTGGCAAAAGGCTTTGATGCTTCCGACCTTCTGGTCAAAGAGATCCAGAACCACGTCAAGAAGACAACCGCGCCTTACAAATATCCCCGTATCGTGGAGTTCGTTCCCGAGCTTCCCAAAACAACCAGCGGTAAGATCAAACGTGCCGCTATTCGCGGAAATTCAAACAAGTAATATGGAAAAGTTATATTCAAAACGTTCCTTGTTGATAAAAGGCACTTTCTGCTTTTTGTTACCCTTGGCACAGCAGTTGTTCTTTTCGGACACTCTGTTGGCTCTGTTTGCGTCTTTCGTTGTTTTGGGGTGTCTGTATACAATTCCGTTCAGACTTACCCTGAACAAACTTATGAAGGGCGAGGGGAGTTTCGCGTGGAAATGCGTCGTTTTGGATATCTGTTCTTGCTTCGTCCCGGCGGTGACCTCCGCCTTGATGTACGAAGCGTACGTAGAGATGTTTGTGCTTCCTTCCGCGCTTAACGGATTGTACACCCTTCTCTTGGCAGTCATTTTATTGTTGATC
>JAZRHX010000306.1:0-4750 GCA_045644985.1 Clostridia bacterium
GTTCTGGGAATGGGCGTTGCAGATAAGGACAACATATCCACTTCCGGATGCTGCTGCTTGAAACGGTCTTTATGGAGCACGCCGAAGCGCTGTTCTTCGTCAATAATGGCAAGGCCTAAGTTCTTAAAGGTTACTTTGTCCTTAATTAAAGAGTGGGTGCCTACTAAAATGTCAATTTTGCCCTCCGCTAAACGCTCCAACACCTTCTTACGCTGGGTTACGGTGCGAAAACGGCACAAATAATCAATGGTAATGGGGAAATTCTTAAATCTTTCCACAAAATTCTTATAATGCTGCTGGGCAAGCACCGTTGTAGGCACCATAAACGCCACCTGCTTACCATCACAAACCGCTTTAAAGGCTGCACGAAGAGCAACCTCCGTCTTTCCGTAGCCTACGTCTCCGCAGAGCAAACGCTCCATAGGCTTTGGCGCTTCCATATCCCCTTTAATTTCTTCACTGCACCTGAGTTGGTCTTCCGTTTCATCATAGGGGAACGCATCCTCAAACTCCTGCTGCCATACTGTATCTTTGCTGAAAGCGTGGCCTTGGAGCCTGGATCTGCGGGCATACAGCTCCACCAGTTCTTTTGCGTAGGTGCGTAAAGACTCTTTCACCTTCGCTGTGGTGCGGTTCCACTCAGCGCTGCCTAATTTATTCAGCTTGGGCGATTCCCCATCATTACCAATATATTTCTGCACACTGTCTAATTGGTGGGTAGGAACAAACAAAACGCCGTTATCCCGGTAGAGAATCTTAATATAATCCTTTCGAACGTTATCGATTTCCACACTTTCAATGGATTCAAACCGACCGATACCGTGTATGTCATGAACCACCAAATCCCCCGCTTGAATATCCGCAAAGCTGGTAATGGCTTTCCCCTTTAATTTACGGCGTACACATGCGCGCTCCCGTTTAAACAGGACACCGTCGCTAACTACGGCAAGCTTTGTTTCAGGATAAACAAAACCGCCCTGCAAACCGCCAATTTGGAAGGAAACTTTGTCCGCCGGAACGCCTCGGTCTTGCAAAAGTTGCTCAAAACGCTTCTTCTTGCCTTCAGATTCAGCCAAAAACAGCACCGTATATTGATTATCCACCCATTCCTCCACAGAATTGAGTAACATTTCTGTATTTCCACCGTTGGGATCCGTGCTGCGACAGGTAAAATGAATTTTATGTGCCTCACATTGCGGCAATCGATGGCACACACCATCAAATTCTTCTATCGCCCCAAGAGAAAATGCCTTTTGCCCCACAAGACGGAAAACTTCCTCCGAGGACATCATCATGGATGCCGTTTTCTCCGGAAGACCGGATGTTTGTCGAATCGTTTCGCAAATTCGAAGATGCTCCTCAAGCCCCATTTCCAAGGTTTCTCCACAAGCATTTCCTTTATCTACAAACACAACCCCTTGCCCTGTGTAATCAAAAATAGTATACTGGTTACACAATATATAGGGTATATACCGGTCGTATCCTGCAAATTTGCACATCTTCTTGATGCGTTCAATATCTTTCTCTAAGCGCCGGGCAGACGCTGACCCTTTCGGCAAGAGCGCAAGCTCCTGTTTCAATCCAACCCGTACTTGCGCCGCCTGGTCTTCATCCCAAATATAAGTTTCCCGATCGGGCAGAATCACCGCTTTCGATACGTCGAAAACCGTTCGCTGCGTAATCACGTCAAATTGGCGAATAGAATCAATTTCATTATCAAAGAATTCAATGCGGTAGGGCATTTTCGCCGTAGGTGGATACACGTCCACAATATCCCCACGCACGGAGTACTGTCCGCTGCCGTCGATTTGCGGCACCCGCTCATAGCCGATTTGGGTAAAATGGTCTGTCAGCGCTCCAATTTCAACAATCTGTCCGCTTGTCAATACCATGGCGGAGGCTTCAATGCGTTTCGGATCCGGAAGCCACTGCGAAATCGCCGTAGGCGCTGTAACCAAAATCCGCCACTGACCGGATAAAAGCCGATATAGGGTATCCATACGGTCACGACTGCTCTCTGAACTTCTTGCTTCCACGTCATAAAGCATATATTCTGCCGGCTTTAGCAGAAGCACGTCTTCCGAATGACCGCCGAAGAAACAGAAATCTCGGTATGCTTTTTGTGCCGCTAATTCGTTGGGCGCAATAAATACGCAAGGGCGATCTTGCTGTTGACTGAAACAATGCACAAAATGGACAGACGGGGATTCCATCAGTCCGGTTAGAATACAAGCTTGATTCTTTTGTGTCAGAATCCGGGCGGCTTCACCAGAAGCTCGGTTCTCTTTCATAAAACGATCAATCACGGTTTCTCCACTTTCGGCGCTTTTGGTGCACCATTGTAAAGATTCATGGTTCTCTCGCAACCATTTTCCACAATGCTCAGTACCGCATCTGCGGAAAGTGCAAAAGCTTCATCTATTGTCTTTCGCTCTTCCGGCGTAAAATGGCCTAAAACGAACTTAATCATATCATAATGGGGTGGTTTTGCACCAATTCCAATACGAATGCGAGGAAATTCGTCACTGTTAGTATGCTGTAGCACGGATTTCATACCGTTGTGGGTTCCGGCACTGCCTTTCGGTCGCACCCGAATAGCCCCCATTGCCAAATCGCAATCATCATACAGTACAATTAGACGACGCTCCGAAATCCCATACCAATGCATTGCCTCGGAAATACTCTCTCCGCTGTTATTCATATACGTATACGGCTTCAAAAGCACCAATTTTCGCCCTTTGTAGGACACTTCACGGTAAATACCTTTAAATTTATGCCGCCACGAACCGGGCTCTAAGCACTTATCCAGGGCATCTACTGCAGCGAAACCGCAATTATGCCGCGTATTTTCGTACTCAGGGCCAAAATTCCCCAGTCCGGCAATAAGCCAGATTTCCGGGGAATTCTTTAGGCTTTGATATTCTTTCTTCTTTCTTTCCCAAAACATCCTTGTTTCGTCCTTATTTGTTCAGAACGTCTGTACCCATGTATTTTCTCAACGCTTCCGGAATTACAATACTGCCGTCCGCCTGCTGGAAGTTCTCCAAAACAGCGGCCGTGGTACGACCAATAGCAAGACCGGAGCCGTTTAACGTGTGTACGTACTGTGCCTTGTCTTTTTGACCCATCTTATAACGAATATTTGCTCTTCTGGCTTGGAAACTTTCAAAATCACTACAAGAAGAAATCTCTACGTACCGACCGTAGCTGGGCATCCATACCTCAATGTCATAAGTCATGGCAGAAGAGAAGCCTAAGTCACCGGCACACAGGCGAACCACACGATAGGGCAAGCCTAAGATTTGCAAAACTTCTTCCGCATCATGGGTTAATTTCTCCAATTCTGCATAAGAGGTCTCCGGTGTAGTAAATTTAACCAATTCCACCTTATTAAACTGATGTTGACGTACCAAACCTCTCGTATCGCGACCTGCAGAACCGGCTTCCTGACGGAAACAAGCGGAATATGCACAATATTTAATAGGAAGCTTGGTACCATCCAAGATTTCATCCCGATGCATATTGGTTACAGGCACTTCTGCGGTAGGAATCAAGAAATAATCGGTGCCGGCTACTTTGAAAGCGCCGTCTTCAAACTTGGGCAACTGTCCCGTACCGGTCATGCTGGCACGATTTACCATAAACGGCGGGAACACCTCCGTATAGCCGTGTTGCTCTGTATGAAGATCTAACATAAAGTTGGCAATTGCGCGCTCTAAACGGGCGCCTAAGCCTCTGTAAAATGTAAAACGGGTACCGGTTACTTTACCGGCAGTTTCCGGATCTAAAATATTTAATTCTGCACCTAACTCCCAGTGAGGTTTTGGTTCAAAATCAAATTGTCTTGGCTCTCCAAAGCGGCGAACTTCCTCATTATCTTGATCGTCCTCGCCTTCCGGAACCAAATCATTGGGCATATTTGGGATCATAAGCAGAATTTTCTCGATTTTCTCATCAATATCTCGAATTTCTCCGTCCAGAACCTTTACCTTCTCGGAAATGGATTTCATTTCAGCCATCAACTCAGAAGTATCTCTTCCCTCTTTCTTATATGCAGGAATTAATTTAGAGGCCTCGTTTTGCTTGTTCTTCATTTGCTCAGTTTCTGCTATCAGCGCTCTTCTCTTCTTGTCCAATTCCAAAAACTCAGTCAAATCAACTTTAGCATGTCTCTTTTCTAAAGCTTTAACCAATACTTCCGGATTCTGCCGAATGGCTCTGATGTCTAACATGTTCTTAACATCCCTTTCTCCTAAATTCAGTTCCTTACTTTGGAAACTTTATTTCTTCCGATTGCTTCTTTCTCCTCTTTAGAAAGCGGATAATCTCCTACGCCGTCCTGTACTTCCTTGAAATACATATTTACACCGGCTCTGTAGTGTAAGCCCGTAATGATTAAACCGTCTTCATTCTCATTAGAAATACCTACGGAATAACTCATCTTCGCTTCGCTCTCGCCGGCCGCATAATATCTTACAATATTTACACGGTCAAAGCAAGACTTTTGTTTCTCCTGAACTAACACAATGTCCTTTTGAATCTGGCGAATATCTCTCTTTACAGAACCGTAGCCCTCCGCCAGCTTCAACACATCTTCTACAGTTTCATCCCTTCCAAAAAGAGAAAGTAACTGGTCTTGTGCACGTTTTAATTTATTTAAGCGAAGAATCACAAAACACATAACCATTAAAAAAAGCACAAAAAACGCTGCCATTATAATTAATACAATTAAATTTGTATCCATTTATCT
>JAZRHX010000307.1:0-4332 GCA_045644985.1 Clostridia bacterium
TACTTCTTTGCCGGAGAGTCTGACATAACGAACCGATGCAAGGTTGGCTTCCTTCGTAATATCGGCAGTGATTTCAAACTCCTTGTCGTTGGTAAACAGATCGAAGCACAGCACTTCAAGAAGCGTTGTCCAAGCCTCCCCCGTTTCCACCTTCACTTCCACTTCGGGAGCAGTACCGTCTACACAGAAAGCCAAATCTCCCTGAACCTCTTCCTCGCCAAAAGAATACTGAATCTCCTGCGTTTCGTTTTCTACAGAATTGATGTAGGAGAAGCCCTCTTTAATAATGTTGTATTCCCCATCGGCCAGCGCAATTTCTGCAGTATGAATATGTCCGTCAGAAGAAGTCCAGTTCAATTCATTCCAACGCAAACCCGCTTTCTTCAACGCATCTTCCATGGTCTCCTTAGCAAAGGAGTAGTCATCTACCACAACGGTAGCCTTCATCCCCTTGTACCAAACCAAGCCGGTGGAATCTGTAACGGGCATTCCTGTCGGGTAAAAGCTCACCGCCACCTCCGGCTCCTTAGTAGAGACGGTGATAGTCTGTGTAACAGATCCGGATCCATTGCCTGCCTTATCGTATGCTTCAGCCGTGATGATATACTTGCCATAGCCGCTAGACGTGTCAGGCAAATATACAGAAAGCTTATTCGAATTATTCAATGTATTGAAGAAAATTTCACCGTTCTTCTTTACATACTTTTTTGCAATCTCATCATAGATAGAGTATACCAGCTTATCCAAACCGGAGGTCATCTGGTTATTGGCAAGATCGTCGTCTTCTTCCTTGGCGGTGAAATCGATAGTATATCCTTTCTTCGAGACCACGATTTCCGCGGCAGAATCGCTACTAATCTCCAGAGTCGGTCCCTTCTTATCCGTCAGGAAGATCATGCTTACGCTAACCTCTTGCCAAGTTCCCCATCCACCTTTGTTAACATTAATGTGGTCAATAAACTGTGGCTCCGTATCATCCTTGTTGACAGTGATTGTTTGTGTCTCTTTATAATCTCCCCAAGGCCAATTTATGGATACGCCCTTATTCAATTCAATTCCTGTATAGCCACTGCCTTGCTTCGGCTTGAAGGTAATGGATGTGCCTGATTTTACCAGTACGTAATAGTCATAACGCAATGACGACACTGGTTCCACTCGAAGCCACGTCGGGGTATATGTCACAGTATAGTATTGGCCGTCACCTTGAGTGGCATTTTTTATATCGTCCAAATTCGGTTTATGAACGTTAGCCTCGTTAAATTTCACTTCAAGAGTGATGTCATTTTGAGGCTTATCCAAAACGATCACCAGCATTTGCTTCGTTACATCCATCGGTGCATTATTCCAATCAAGGTCTGTTCTTTCTCCTGCAGACAACATATAAATTTCCTGCACGCCATGGCCACTATTGGGGAGGAAATACAGATATACCTTTCCATTAGCATCAACACACTCTGCTTTACCCCAGTTTTCCTCGTTAATATTAAGGGTCACTTCATAAGTAATGGCTTCAAACTCCGCATCAATGGTATGCTTTCCGCTGGCCTTAAAGCTGCCGGAGAACTCGGTGTCTTCACGAGTCCATTTCTTTTCCTCTCCCGTTACAGGATCAACATATTGCTTATTATCGATTTGCAGAGACTTAATGCGGTATCCATCATTAGCCTTCAGCACAAAGGTAATATCATCACCGTGCTTCACCTCTAAGGTTCCGCCTTCGTTGCCGTTCACAGCAGTTGTACCATTGCCCTTGGAAGACCACGTTACCGTATACATCTTGGGCTTGTATTCCACCTTGATGTCATAGGACTTTCCGGCTCCCATCCGGAACTCGTACTCTGCCGCGCCCTCTTCGTCGGTAATTTCCACGGCCTGTGTTCCTTCGACACCATCCTGTGTATAGCTTGCCGAAATCTCTTTAATTTCCCAACCTTCGTCCGCTTTGATCTTCAGAACTCTCTCTTGGTCTACAGAAATCAGCAGCTCATGGGAGCCCTCTAAAAAGGCTTTATAACCAACCAGCTCAACATTTCCACCATGAGAAATCGTCAGGTTGGAAAGACACGCCACTCTGGAAGATTCAATATTGATAGAATTTAACTCCTTGATCGCCTCCAAATACTCTGCAAGATCATATTCCTTGGTACACTTGTGCGTGGTTTTGTTAACCATACCGCCCTCTAATACGTCGCCTTTAAAATTGACACGCAGCCTAAAGGCCCAGTCCCATTCGAGATAGAGTTTTCCCGGATTATCAGGGTTGATCTCAATGCAGTCGCCGGATTTCAGCTCCACTCCCTCATAAACAGCCCTGTGAATAACAGAGCTATCAAACACAACAGGAAGTACAATGCTGTCATCCGTTTTCTCAGGAGACAGTGTATATGTTGCTTCTGCCATCGACTTCGCATTTCCGCTCTCGTCGAGATAATAGAAACACGCAGAATCGTTATTATAGTAAATTGCAGGGCTGCTTGCTAAAACAGCATTACCTGAGACTATTTGGTATTCGTATCTGCATTCCTTACCGGTATAGCAATTGAAAATAGCGAGCTTCTTGTCTTCAACCTGTTGAGGATTTTTCGTCTCCTGTCTATACCATTTAACAACATTTTTATTGGGGTCACCAGTAGAAATACCCACTCTTGCTTTAATTCCGCAATCCGCATTTACAGGGCAATTCTGTGCCACTACCGTAAAGCTTTCCTCTCTCTCCTTTACGGTAAACATTACCTCAGGAGTCTGCTCTACCTCATTCAAATCTTTTTTCCGTGAGCTATAAACACCCGTAGCATCCTCCTCAAACCAGGCATATAAAATACCCTCGGGTTCCTCCACAGTAGGCTCCTTCGCAATAAACGCCTGAATGAAGAATGTGTACAAATCTCTTTCTAAGGACACCTCAGATGTGGCATATCTGATCATTTTTCCGTCCCCCTGAACGAGGTCTCCAACCACAAACTTAATCAGCTCATCCTTGCATTGAGCCTCAATGATTGTTCCTGTCGGAATTTCGCTATTAACAAGAATGCTCTTTCTGTCCCAAGGCTCTTCTGCCGCAAAAACAGTAGTAGGCACCATGCTCAAAAGAATGGAAAGTGCTAAAAGCAGGGGCAGGACTCTAAATTTTATATTTTTCAACATATCAAGACTCTCCTTTTCCTTTCTGTTTCTTTTCCCGCATCACTCTGTAAATTTTTCCGTTCAGCATGGCGTGAAGCTGAAGCGTAAGAAATACAAAGACAACAGCCGTCGTCACTGTCCATGTGCCGCTCCAGTCCAACACAACGGTAAGCACAAGAAACACAACAGCTATACCCAGGGCAATATCCGCTATCATGCCTTCTTTGGTTCGGAAGAAAGACAGAACGCCAACAAGTCCCTTATCTGCAGCGCATTCCTTTCCCTCAAAGGATACATATTTTTTCTTACGGATTGCAGCCATCAGGTAGCACACAAGCTCTCCTAACAGACCGAGCCAAAAGGTCATGCCGGTAATCAAATAGGAGGGGGGCAACTCCGTAAAGTATGTATTCCCAAGAAACGGGATCGCCAGAAGTGCGCCGGTTGACACCCCGATGGAAACTTGTGCTCCCAGGAACCACCGTTTCATTTTTTGAAATGTTGCAAATTGCTCTCGATTATCTCTCATTGTATAACCTCCTTACTCTCTGCAAAGAACAAATCCACCTCAATGATCAATTCGGCACGAACGCCGTTGCCCGAAACCGCCTCAGGTCGGATCATCGCCTGTGCAGGAGGCCTTTTTTGTTCCATCGGATAAGCTTGCTGTAGCACCACGGTCTCGTCTACTTGCAAAACTGTAGTCTCCTGCGCCTGCTCCAAAACCGTCGTTTCACTGAACGCAAGCTCTCCGGTAACACCAATGCCTCCGGTCATTCTCCCCTTAGTTTCGTGACGACCAACGGTATTCATCTTCCCGTTTTCCTTTTTCTGGAGCTTGTCCGTCTTGTTGATGCGCCCTGTTTTACCGGAAGCAGCATCTTCGATCATTCCTTCATTCTGTTTCCGAATGGCATCGATTGCCCGCCGCTCCGTCCGTCCCGTAAGATCGGAAAACACCTTCGGAATTTGGAAGCGAAAGAACAATACGGTGGAAATCACAAGAAACAAGCCCGCCAGAACATAGGAGACCGTGCTCATTGTTTGCAATAATTCAATTGTCATATTCTCTCTCCCCCCTTTTAGGTGCCATACGCATCATCGAGCTTCGTAGCAGTAATATCCAGACGAGCCAGCGCTTCGTTCTTCAAAATTTCACATTTCTCCGTGGTTACCTGCAGACTCGGGAGGCCGGTGCGGATCTTGTGC
>JAZRHX010000308.1:0-3803 GCA_045644985.1 Clostridia bacterium
GTGTTATGGTTCTAACCTGGCAACACATCGCAAGTGTAATATTGGTGACGCTGTTGGTATTATTGCTGCGCAGTCTATCGGCGAGCCCGGTACACAGCTTACCATGAGAACGTTCCATACCGGTGGTGTTGCAACGGCAGACGATATTACGCAAGGTCTTCCCAGAGTAGAAGAGTTGTTCGAAGCAAGAAAGCCTAAGGGTAATGCAACGATCTCCGAGACTGACGGTGTTGTTTCTATTACAGAAACCGGCAAGAAACGCGAAGTTACCGTTACATCTGAAGACGGAACCCAACAAACTTACACTTTCCCGTCCAGTTTGACACTGAAAGTTAAGGACGGCGATGAACTGAAGAAAGGTGATTTGATTGTTGGCGGTTCCATCAATCCTCATGATATTATTCGTGTGCTTGGCGTAACCGGTGTACAGAATTATATCATCGAAGAAGTTCAAAAGGTTTACAACCTGCAGGGTGTTAAAATTAACGACCGCCACATTGAAGTTATTGTGCGTCAAATGCTTCGCAAGATTAAGGTGCAGGATGCAGGTGACACAGGATTGCTTCCCGGTAGCGTAGTTGATATTGTTGAGTTCTTGAACGCAAATGATAAGATGCGAGAAGAAGGTAAGCGTGAAGCTACCGGCGAAAGAACGTTGCTTGGTATTACGAAAGCTTCTCTTGCAACTGAATCTTTCTTGTCTGCGGCGTCCTTCCAGGAAACCACAAGAGTTCTTACCGAGGCTGCTATTAAGAGCAAGCGAGATCCGTTACTGGGTCTCAAGGAGAACGTTATTATTGGTAAGCTAATTCCTGCCGGAACCGGTATGAGCCGTTACAAAGACATTGATATTGATGTTACCGTATTGGATCATAAGCCGGAAGCACTGGTTGCAATGGAAGAAGCTCGGATGGCAAAAGCAGAAGCGAATGCAGAAGTAGATGCAGAGGAGATTCAAGAATATGTAGAAGGCGATCTTGATACTGAGGCGCCCGAGACATTGTCTGAAGAAGAGTTGGAAATCAAGAAAGAAGAAGCCGCTGATTATCTTCAGGACGATGTAAATCCGGATGATGAGGCTTGAAAAAAGTTATTGACATTTGGTCCGGAGTTATAGTAGAATAGCAAGGCTTGCGCGTTTAAGGGTGAAGTACGCCCTTAAACGCCGGCTTTTGCAGTTTAAGGAATAGTGCAAGGAGGTGACAAGAGAATGCCAACATTTAACCAATTGGTTCGTAAAGGAAGAGAGACCCTCGAAAAGAAGTCCACTTCTCCGGCGCTTCAAAAGAGTTTGAACACTTTGAACAAGCGGAGTTTGGATCTGAGCAGCCCTCAAAAGAGAGGTGTATGCACAGTCGTTCGTACTACTACTCCTAAGAAACCGAACTCTGCGTTAAGAAAGATTGCCAGAGTACGTCTGACCAACGGTATGGAAGTAACCGCGTATATTCCGGGTATTGCCCATAACTTGCAGGAGCACAGCGTAGTTCTGATCCGTGGCGGAAGAGTAAAGGACCTTCCCGGTGTACGTTATCACATTATCCGTGGAACCCTGGACGCTGCAGGTGTAGCAAACAGAATGCAGAGCCGTTCTAAGTACGGTGCTAAGGTACCGAAGGCAGGAAAGAAATAATCTGTAAATTACAGACCGGTTCCGTATTACGATGAATACGGAAAGTGCCGGGTACGAATATATAGAACGCTTTACCCGCTCGAATTGCGGTGTGACCGTCTATGAAGTACACGTGCACGTACTGCGCCGGCATGCGCAGAGTACCGATGATTTTTTATCATTAAAGGAGGGAAGAAAAGTGCCAAGAAAAGGTTATATCGCGAAGAGAGAAGTACTTCCTGATCCGATTTACCATGATCAGGTTGTAACAAAACTGATCAACAACATTATGCTGGATGGCAAGAAGGGTGTTGCCCAGAAGATTTGCTACGACGCATTTGAGTTGGTCCGTGAGAAGACAGGCAAAGAGCCCTTAGAGGCTTTCAAAGAGGCGCTTAACAACGTAATGCCCCAGTTAGAGGTTAAGGCAAGACGTGTAGGCGGTTCCACATATCAGGTTCCTATGGAAGTTCGTCCGGAAAGAAGACAAGCTTTGGGACTTAGATGGATTGTACTCTTTGCCCGCAAGAGAAATGAGAAGACCATGTCCGAGCGTCTCGCAAACGAAATTTTGGATGCGATCAACAGCATGGGCGGTGCCTTCAAGAGAAAAGAAGAAATGCACAGAATGGCAGAAGCCAACCGCGCATTCGCACATTATCGTTGGTAATAAGGTAGGGGTTTTAACATGGCAAGAGAATATTCATTGGAAAATACCCGTAATATCGGTATTATGGCGCACATTGACGCCGGTAAGACCACAACGACAGAGCGTATTTTGTTTTACACCGGTAAGACGCATAAGATTGGTGAGACCCATGATGGTACCGCTACGATGGACTACATGGCTCAGGAGCAGGAAAGAGGTATTACAATTACTTCTGCTGCAACCACTGCGTTCTGGAAGGGTAATAGAATTAACATCATTGACACCCCCGGACACGTTGACTTTACTGTAGAAGTAGAGCGTTCTTTACGTGTATTGGACGGTAGCGTAACATTGTTCTGCGCAAAGGGCGGCGTAGAGCCTCAGTCTGAGACTGTATGGCGTCAGGCAGACAAGTACGGTGTTCCACGTATGGGTTATGTCAACAAGATGGATATCATGGGTGCCGATTTCTACCGTGTAATCGATATGATTCACAAGAGATTGGGCGCAAATGCAGTACCCCTTCAGTTGCCGATTGGTAAAGAAGCTGATTTCGTTGGAATTATCGACTTGGTTAATATGAATGCTCACATATATGAAGATGAATTGGGCACCAAGGTTCGTATTGACGAGATTCCTGCTGACATGAAGGATCTTGCAGACGAGTACCGTATGAAGTTGTTGGAAGCTGCTGCTGAAGAGGACGACGCTATCATGATGAAGTATCTTGAGGGCGAAGAAATCGAAGTTGGTGAGTTGAAGGCTGCTATTCGTAAGGCTACCATCGCTGTAAAGATGATCCCGATTTGCTGTGGTTCTTCTTACAGAAACAAAGGTGTACAACAGTTGTTGGATGCTGTTATTGACTATATGCCTGCTCCCACTGACATTCCTGCTATCCGCGGAACGCTCAGCGACGGAACAGAGGTGGAGCGTCACTCCAGTGACGACGAGCCTTTCTCCGCATTGGCATTTAAGATTGTAACAGACCCGTTCGTAGGTAAGCTTTGCTTCTTCCGTGTATACTCCGGTGTATTGGAAGCAGGTTCTTATGTATACAACGCAACCAAAGGTCACAAAGAGCGTATCGGCCGTATCGTGCAGATGCACGCAAATCACCGTGAAGAAATCACCAAGGTTTATGCCGGTGACATTGCAGCGGCTGTAGGCTTTAAGAATACCACAACAGGTGACACGCTTTGTGATGAGGCTCACCAAGTTATCTTGGAGACCATGGAGTTCCCAGATCCGGTTATCTCCATTGCAGTAGAGCCTAAGACCAAGGCCGGTCAAGAGAAGATGGGCATTGCCCTTCAGAAATTGGCAGAGGAAGACCCTACGTTCCGCGTACACACCGATCAAGAAACAGGTCAAACCATTATTTCCGGTATGGGTGAGCTTCACTTGGAAATCATCGTTGACCGTTTGATGCGTGAATTCCACGTTGAGGCCAATGTCGGTAAGCCCCAGGTTTCCTACAAAGAAACCATCCGCAAGCCCGTTCATATCGACCACAAGTACGCTCGTCAGTCGGGTGGTGGT
>JAZRHX010000309.1:0-6279 GCA_045644985.1 Clostridia bacterium
ATAATGAAGTATCGAATTCACGGAGGAATATTGCTTCTGCCTGCAGGTAAACAGAAAAAAGATTTATTAATTTCAAACGGAAAAATTGAAGCAATTATCGCCCCCCAAGATGTAACCTCGGATATATACTTACCTGTTTCCGCTGAGGGGTGTTATGTATCGCCC
Organism: Clostridia bacterium; assembly: GCA_045644985.1. GTDB lineage: Bacteria > Bacillota > Clostridia > UBA1212 > UBA1255 > RGIG9099. Next base: position 166 of record JAZRHX010000309.1, read on the forward strand.
GGTTTTGTGGATATTCACCAACACGGAGGTGGTGGAAGCGATTACATGGATGGTACGCCGGAGGCTTTTTACCAAGCTACCGAGGCACACTTACAGCATGGTATTACATCGGTCATGGCTACCTTGCTTTCGGCTCGTTACGAAGATATTATTCGTGCGATTGATGCCTACAAATTTGCCAAGAAAGATTCTCGTATGCGCGCTAATCTTTTGGGACTTCATCTAGAAGGTCCCTATATATCTCCGGCTCAATCTGGCGCACAAAAACCGGAGCATATTCGTAACTTCGATTATGATGAATATAGAAAAATCGTGAAAATAGCAGACGGCCACATCAAGAGGTGGAGCGTAGCCCCCGAAGTGGAAGGCGTTGATTTATTTTCGGATTTTGCCACGTCCAATGGTATTGTTTTAAGCATTGCCCACTCTAATGCGGATTTTGATACAGTTCTTCGGGTATACAAAAAAGGTTTTCGCCATATCACGCATTTATATTCTTGCTTGAGCACGATTGTACGTTGTGGTGGTTTTCGTAAAGCTGGTGTTATGGAAGCGGCTTATTATTTAGAGGATATGAATGTGGAAATTATCGCAGATGGATGCCATTTGCCGCCCTCATTACTTTCCTATGTATATAAATTTAAACAAAAAAATCGCATAGCCCTAATCACAGATGGGATGCGGGCGGCTGGTCAAAGGACCAACAGGAGCTTTTTGGGTAGCGTGGATGATCCGTTACCTGTTCTAATAGAAGACGGTGTAGCTAAACTGGAGGATCGAAGTGCCTTTGCAGGTAGTATTGCAACTGGGGATCGATTGGTTCGTACCATGATTGAGTGTGGCGTTCCTCTTGAAGATGCAATTAAGATGGTGACAATTAATCCAATTCAAATGATGAATCTGCAAGTGCAAAAAGGGCAACTTTGCGAAGGCTATGATGCGGATATATGTATCTTTGATGAGGCCGTTCAAATGCATGGTGTTTTTTGTAACGGCGTTCCCGTAACATTATGTTAGAGGAGGAAAAGTATGTTTCAACAGTGTCAGTGGATTTGGGGATCGGAATGCGCAAACGCGGACGAATATATGGACTTCCATTTATCATTTACTGGGAAACGGAATGCTCAATATTGTCTTTATATTGCTTGCGATAGTGAATATGCCATATATGATGGATCCTGTTTGATTTCGTTTGGGCAGTATCCGGATTACCCGAACTATCGTGTATATGATAGGGTGCCACTTTCATCCGTGAGAGAGGGTAAGAACGAATTGCGTCTTACGGTATGGTATCAAGGTGTGAATTTTAAAACATATATTAAAAAACCTGCGGGCGTTATCTTCAAAATTACGGAAGATGACCAGGACATACTTTGCTCTTCGGCGCAGATTCCGAGCCGCCGAACGCTAGGCTATGTACCTCACCTATGTCGTAGCATTTCTCCGCAATTAGGGTTGACTTTCGCGTACGATGCGAATAATGCAGAAGAGCCTTTTTCTCCCACATCGTATGTTGTTAAGGGCATTTCTAAAGAACTATATTTGCGACCGGTAAAAAAATTAAATTTAATGCCTCGTATGGATGGCAAAGTTATTCAACAAGGCGGATATATTCTTCAAGGTGGAGAAGAAACTAAATGGAAAATGCAAAATGCCGCACTAGCAGTACGCATGGTGCCGGGAAAAACCTTTGGTAATTCCATTCGCTTGCTGAAACATTTGACAGAGGACGGCATATTTTTTATTGTAGATCTTTTCCGAGAAACTTCTGGATTTTTGGAGTTTGAGTTTACGGTTCCGGAGACTTGTGATGTGATGATTGGCTGGGGAGAGCATTTGTTGGACGGAAGATGTCGCACAGCTGTACGCAACTTTTCGTGTGATTATCGCGCTAAAGCCGGACATAACAAATTTATACATCCTTTTCGGCGATTGGGATGTCGCTATTTGCAATTCTTTATTGCCTGCAAAGAGGCGGAAATTTTTTATGCCGGAATTCGAGAAACTTTATATCCAGTTGAGGTGAAAGATTATCCCCAAAAAAATTGGCTTCGTTATCGAATTAGTCAAGTATGCGTAAATACGCTTCGTCAGTGTATGCATGAGCACTATGAAGACTGTCCGTGGAGAGAACAAGGGCTTTACGCCATGGATTCGCGCAATCAAATGCTGTGTGGATATTATGCTTTTGGTGAGACCCAGTTCCCGAGAGCCTGTTTAGAACTAATGTCTAACGGTGTGCGTGAGGATGGAATTTTATCGGTTTGTTTTCCTGCTGGAAATGATCACCCGATTCCCTCGTTCACGTTAATTTATTTTATTCAAATCTGGGAATATTTTCAGTATAGCTACGATTTCGAATTCTTGAAAAGTAAATATACTCTACTAAAAAATTTAATACACACTTTTTTGAAACGGGCCCGTGAGGACGGATTGATTTCTATTTTCCAAGAGAAACAAGAATATTGGAATTTCTATGAATGGTCGGAAGGTCTTACCGGAAGTGAACGTTGGGATTATCCTGTATATGATGCACCTTTAAATGCTTTTCTCTCTATAGCGCTTCAGCGTTTAGCCGATATTGGTGATGTGCTTTTGCAAAAGCAAGATGCAGAAGCTTATCGGGTGCAGGCGATGAAAATCAATCAAGCTTTAGTTACAACTTTTTATGATGCACAGACACAATTGTTTCGCTCGTTCGAAAATCGTAGGCAAGAGGAATATAGCGTACTCACAAACAGTCTTTGTGTATTGTGTGGAGCGGCAAAGTACGTTCCTTTAAACCGGATACAGGAAATACTGATGCAAAATAAAGCTATGCCGGGAACAACGGTGATTCCATGTACGCTTTCTATGAATGCTTTTCGCTTCGACGCATTGCTACAAATGGATTTCGAACATTTTGGTCCTTTGATTTTAAATGAAATAGACGAAATTTATATGCAGATGTTGGAACAAGGTGCCACCAGCTTTTGGGAAACATTGAAGGGTGCCGAGGATTTTGAAGGAGCCGGAAGCTTGTGCCACGGATGGTCTGCAATTCCGTTATATTATTATGCAATATTGGATGGATTTTGTTGAAAAATAGGGAGGTACAGCCGATGAAACAAACATCCGAAGGTGTTGACCACATTATTCAATATATTGAAAATCATTTGTTGGACAACTTGGATGTTCATGTTTTGTCTAAAAAATTTTTCATTAGCGAAAGTTATTTGTACCTAACTTTTAAGAAATATACAGGAAGCACATTGCATTCGTTTATTTTAACAAAACGGATGGAATTGGCAAGAACAAAAATCCTTAAGGGAATCCTTCCAACAAAAGTATCCCAAGATTTAGGATTTGAGGAATATAGCACCTTCTATAGACAGTATAAAAAGATATTTCGGTGTTCACCCAGTGCAGACAGTAAGAATAAAATAAAAGATGAATTTTTGTGAAAAGCGCAATGTTTAATTAGGATTTTTTTTGATATCCTAATTACAGAATAAAAACTATGTATGGAGGGCAGATTATATGAAAGTTATGAAAAAAGGTTTTTGGATTTTTGTATTGTTGTTCGTGTTTGTATTCTCGCAGATTAGTTTTGCGCAAGAGAGCACAACCTTGTTTACTTTTGAATCATTAAATGAAATTAAATTATTGAACACGGACGGAACGACAGGCAAGGATTCTGTTAGTCCTGCCACTTATTCAAATGGCATTTTGACACTCAGCAGTCATTCTGCAGAAAATTTGTTTTTGGTTGAAGGAAAAGTTCCGGAGACAGTAGATCGGTTTACTATTCATGTAGAGTTTTCTGTTCCTGTTTACACTGAGAGCCAAACTTTGGAAGCAATCATATTGTTAGGGGAGACTCGGCATACTTTTAATCACCATCGGTTTGAAATTAAGGATTCTGTTCGGGGTGATACTGCGGATAGACCGGTTTATGTCCGATATCAACGTCGAAGCGTAAATGACTATCTTGAGGTCAGTTCTCAAAAGGCTACTCAGGCTACCTTTAATAGTGGCGAATGGATTTCTGTAGATTTATTGGTTGATGAAACAAATCGAACCGTTTCCTATTATGTTGACGGTGCATTGGTGGAAACCATAAACAATGTTAATGTGACTGCATTGCCGTTGGATGGGCGTATTGGTTTCCGTGGGAAAGGCGTGTCTTTCCGTAACTTGATTGTATCGAATGGATTAATTGTCCCTACACTTGCTGCGCCAACCCCATCCGTTACCGTAACGCCATCCGTTACGGCTACTCCGTTAGGATCTGCTACTCCGAATTCTCCTGAAACGACACCGGGAGCAGGAAACCCGATAACTTCGGATAGTACGAGTCTTTATATGCTTGTGGGTATCTGCTTTATTTCGATATCTGTTATCTCTTTTTTCCGACTTCGAAAGAATAATCCGGGCAGGTGAATTGAAAGATGGTAATAGAAAAGGGATATATACGGTGGTTCGCTCTTTTAATTGTACTTTTTATTAGTGTAACAATTGCAGTTATTCCGGTTAGAGGTGAGGAGAAAATGCCGGTTTATAATTTGTTGGAAAATGCACTAACGCAAAATGAATATGACAAATACTTTGATGTCAACCGAGGGAAACCTTCGATTGTTTGGCAAAACGATATTGCTTGTATTCAAAGTGGATATTTGTATTCAAATTACCCTATTAATACCTTAAATTATACATTCTCAATAGAGGCTCAAGCAGCTGGCGAGGATTTCCGTTTTAGAATGGATTTTGGCAGAAGCTCGGGTAAGAGTTCTTTTGCGCAAATTACCTTAGATTCTACACAAAACGCCATTATTGTATATAATGGCGCTGGACAGAATCAAACTTTGGACTTTGGCGGTATTTTAGCTACCAAGCAATGGTATAAAATAACTGTTGCTGCAAGGGAGAAAATGTTATTCTTTTATGTCAATGGAAAATTAGCCGCACAAATGAGTAGTAATGAAGGTTTTGCCGGTAATTTTTCCATACGCAGTGTTGGAGATGCTGTTTTTCTTCGTAATCTTTCATGCTTTAATACTGCGGGTGCAGTGCTTTCCCATGATGGCAATGTAGTTGGCGTTTTGAATGGTATCTCACCGGTTGTCCTTCCTGGGCAAGTGCAACAGATTTCATTTGTTTCTACGGAAGAAATAAATGCCGGTTTAACTGCTAAAGTATATGATGCATCCGGCGTGTTGTACGAGCAAGGTGATTTGGCGGATAATACGTTTTCTTTTGTGCCGCGTGGCACGGCGGGCAATCAGAGAATTGTTTTAAGTTGTGAAGACACTGTGATCGGGGAAGCGTTGTTGTATGTGGAAGCAAGAACCACAGTGCAGACAGATGATGTGGATTTTAATGCATTTTTTGATTCACTGAAGCAACAGGTAGTTACACGACAACAACCGGTTTATAATATAGAAGGTCACACGTTTAAAATGCATATGAGCTGGCTACGTGATCATATCCATATGATGGAAGCGGGGATTTATTGGCAAGAGGGCTATAAAGAAGTTTTAAATTTCTGGCTGGATAATCAGCATGAAGATGGTTTTTTCTTTGAAATGATTTTAGACCAAGCTGGATATAAAGCACAACTTCCTAATTCTGACGAAAAATATTTCAAAAAAATGAATTCAGAAACATATTTGTTGCGCTTTGAAATAGAAGCGGATATTGAATACCTTATGGTAGATGCGGTTTACATGCTTTGGCAAGCGACTGGTGATCATGCGTGGATGCGTACCGCACTTCCTAAATTGGAGAAAGCCCTGCATTGGATTATGGGTAACCCGGAGCGCTGGAGTACAGAATACGGTCTGCCAATACGCGGAAGCTCTATTGATACCTATGATTTCTCTTACGGTCATAGTGATGCAAATCGACGTGTGGTTTGGTGGGAGAAAGGTCTAACCTGGGGGACGCCAATGGCGGTATTTCATGGTGATTGTACGGGATTCTACCAGGCTTGTAGCCAACTTGCACAGATGTATCTGTATGAGAACGATAGCAACCGTGCGTCATATTGGAAGGAAATAGCCACTCGTGTTAAAAAGAACCTTGTAGATGCGACTTGGAATGGAAAGTATTTTGCACATATGGTGCAGGTGCATC
>JAZRHX010000310.1:0-3012 GCA_045644985.1 Clostridia bacterium
AGATGCGTATAAGCAATCTTCCGGGAATACATCGATTACTTTGACCAACGAACAGGGAATGGCGTGTATTTATTTGCTGTTTGATTTGGAATACGGTGCGTATACCATCCGAAATCAAGAGAATGGTACAAGTATTTCTGCGGGCCAATATGGGATGTTACACGAATATATTGATCTTACTGCTGCTTTTGGCAGTAAGCCTACATCGATTACGTTGAATTTTGCCAATGGCAGTGTTCGTTTAAGTGAAATTTATGTGTTCTCTGAAACGGATGTGCCTGCTTTTGTTCAAAAATGGGCGCCGCCCTTGGAACAAGGTGCAGATATTCTACTGTTTCCGTCCCACGGCGATGATGATCAGCTGTATTTTGCAGGCTTGATGCCCCTATATGCAAAAGAAAAGGGGTGCCGGGTACAAGTGGTTTACTTGACGGACCACCGTAATTTAACCTATGCCCGTACCCACGAGATGCTGAATGGTCTTTGGAATGTAGGCATTACGGCATACCCGGTGTTTGGTGACTTTGCGGATTTTCGTATTGACGATTTAGACGAAACATTAAATACCTACAAGAATACTTACGGAACTTCTCAAGAAGAACTACAGGGGTTTGTCGTAGAGCAAATTCGACGCTTTAAACCCTTGGTGGCAGTCGGACATGATTTAAATGGAGAATATGGGCACGGTATGCATCGATTGTATGCTTCTCTCTTGACAAAAGCGATTTCCTTATCCGGAAATCCGGAAAGTTTTCCTGCTTCTGCTCAAAAATACGGAACGTGGATATTCTCCAAGCTTTATCTGCATTTGTATGAACAGAATACTATCGTTTTGGATTATGACAAACCTTTAGAATCTTTCTCCGGAATGACGGCTTTCGAGGTGACCCAAAAGTTGGGTTTCCCTTGTCATAAGTCTCAGCAGTGGACCGGCTTTGTCAGTTGGCTGTACGGCTATAATAAAGAAATTACGAAAGCTACACAGATTCAAAATTACAACCCTTGTAAATTCGGTTTGTATTATACTTCGGTAGGTGAAGATATTCAGAAAAATGATTTTTTGGAGAATATTGTTCCTTATGCTGAGCAAGAGCGTTTGGAGCAAGAGGAAGGATGGGAAGAAGAACCGCTTCTTCCGGGGGATACAACCCAGGCACCTACACAAGAACCAACTGAAATACCTAAACACAAGGTAAATCATTTTGATAAGTTACTTCCGGTAGTTTTATTACTGGCTTTGTTTGTTTTGCTGGTTATTGTTACGTTTATTAAAATGTTCAATAAACGTCGTCGCTTTTTCTAAGGAGGTTTCTATGCATCATCTTCATAATAAAATTGGATTTATTTGCGATATGGACGGTGTTATCTATCACGGGAACAAACTGCTTCCTGGTGTTACTGAATTTATCGGTTGGTTGCAAGCACAAGCGAAAAAGTTTGTTTTCTTAACCAACAGTTCTGAAAGAACACCCCAAGAGTTAAGTATGAAATTAGAACGGATGGGGCTTCATGTTACTGCGGATCATTTTTACACCAGTGCTATGGCTACGGCTGAATTCTTAAATAGCCAGAAGCCGGGATGTACAGCTTACGTAATCGGAGAAGCGGCACTTACGAAAGCTCTTTACGATAAAGGCATTTACATGAACGACGTGAACCCGGACTACGTAGTGGTAGGGGAGACACGTACCTACAGTTTTGAGAAGATCGAGAAAGCCATTGATCTTGTACTGAAAGGTGCTAAATTGATTGGAACCAATCCGGATATTACAGGACCTACTGAGAAGGGCATTTTACCTGCTACCGGCGCGCTCATTGCCCCTATCGAGATTGCTACGGGGAAGAAAGCGTACTTCGTGGGAAAGCCCAATCCCTTGATGCTGCGCCACGGTCTTCGCATTTTGGACTGTCACAGCCAGGATATCGCATTTATCGGTGACCGGATGGATACGGACATCATTGCAGGGATTGAGTCGAATGTGGATACGGTTTTGGTGCTTTCAGGCGTTACGTCAAGAAGTGATGTTGATAAATATCCCTATTGCCCTAAGTATATTGTGGATGGCGTTGGAAACTTAATTCAAGCGTGAGGTGCTTTGTATGCGAATCGGTATTTCTGCTTCTTCCTTAGACACCAAAGGCTATGGCCGTTTTGGGGATGCGACCTATCTTAAATTAAAAGAACACGGTTACGACTGTACAGACTTTAATATGGCCGGAACAGAGTCTGCGTTATATACCGATACGCCGGCGCATGCGGAAGCAACCCTTCTCAGAGAACAGGCACTGGCAGAAGCGGCCGGAATTGAAATTCATCAAGTGCACGGTCCTTGGCGTTGGCCACCCCAAGACGCTACGGAGGAAGACCGGAAAGCGCGTATGGAGAAAATGAAGAAGTCGATTTATCTTACGTCTGTTTTGGGGTGTAAGAATTGGGTAGTTCATCCTATTATGCCTTTTGGTACAGAGGATTTAGATAAGGGTGGTTTAAAGACTTGGGCCATGAACTTTGTGTTTATGGAAGAACTGTTGGAAACGGCTAAGGCATATGACGTTACTATTTGCTTGGAGAATATGCCTATGCCCAAGTTCTCCATAGCAACGCCCAAGGAAATTCTGAATTTTGTGCAGCAAATCGGAGATGACCATTTTAAGGTTTGTTTAGATACGGGTCACGTTTCCGTGTTTCCTGAATTAAATATTGGAGATGAAATCCGCCGATTGGGAAAGGAAATTCAAGTTCTGCACGTACATGATAACCGATACAATATGGATATGCACTTAGCACCGTATGATGGTATTCTAGATTGGGACGCGTTGGTCGGTAGTCTCAAAGATATTCAATATACCGGCGTGTTCTCTCTGGAAACGACACCGGCGGCACAAATGCCGGATGCCCTTTTTGAAGAAAAGTCACGTTATTTGGCGAGTATTAGTAAGTATATTACCCGTGATATTTAAGGAAGGTAGCAGCCTATGCATTTACTCAAAAATTTTATCTGGGATTTTGAC
>JAZRHX010000311.1:0-1651 GCA_045644985.1 Clostridia bacterium
GGCACGAAGAAGTTCACCACATTTACCGCTTCACTTAGCAAACCACCTCCATTTCCACGGACATCGAGCACCATGGAAGTAGCCCCCTGCTGCTTCAATTCGATGAAAGCACGCTTGATTTCTTTCGAACAACCCTCTACCGAGAAGGTACTGATATAGATAAAGCCAATGCTGTCATTCACCATTCCATAATAGGGAACCGGATTCGTACGGATGGTGCCACGAGTTATCTTAAATTCCATCGGCACATAAGTACTGTCTGAAGTAGCGCGTTCCACCTTCAGCACACAAAGCGTACCCGGTGCACCACGCAAATGATCACTTACGTAAGCCGTCATTTCATTTGGCGTACGAGCTTCCTGTAACATTTCCTTGCCATTAATTTCCAAGATAATATCACCAGCCTTCAAGCCAGCCTCAGCAGCCGGATGACCTTCGGACGGTTCAATGATGGCCACCCGCTTGCGGGGGCTATAATACCGGATAACCGAACCAATACCGCCAAACTTACCCGTAGTCATCTCCTTCAGCGTATTGTCCTCTTCCGGGTAATACTCCGTATAAGGGTCAGTCTTTGCCAGCATGGCATTAATTCCATATTCCACTACTTCCTTAGGATCGATACTATCCACATAGAACATATCCAATTCCTTAAAGACAGCATTAAAGACATCAATGCTCTTTACTATTTGGAAATTCCTGTCGTCAGCCTTGCTGAAACCCAAAAGAATGCCACCCAATAGGAAAACCCCTACACATATACTTATAAAGTTTCTTTTCTTTCTCATACCTTATTCATATTATAGGCTGCAAAATAACGCATTATTTCTGTTATCCTAGCTAAAGTTCGGCAATATTTAACTTTATTTCTCCCCTAAAAAGGGCTAAAAACAAAAAAAACGCATTTTTTTGAAAAAAAAGTGGGTTAACTATTGCACAATTCAAAAATAACCTCTACCTTTGCATCGCAATTGAGAAACAAACCTTCTTCCTTAGCTCAGTCGGTTAGAGCATCTGACTGTTAATCAGAGGGTCCTTGGTTCAAGTCCAAGAGGAAGAGCAAAAAGGTTCGCAATTGCGAGCCTTTTTTTTGTTATATAAGTGTAAAAAAAGAACCCATCAAAAGATGGATTCTTCTGTTTCTGTCGTAAACAACTCCAATGCCTTGATTCCCATTACCGAGTTCCCCTTGCTGTTCAATCGGGGACTCCATACCGCAACCGAATACTGCAATGGATAGATAGCCACAATACCACCGCCTACCCCACTTTTCCCCGGAAGACCAACCAAATAAGAGAATTCACCGGCCTCATCATAAAAACCACAAATCTGCATAATCGCATTCATACGCTTGACTTTGGAAGCGGTCAAAGTCACTCCGGCATAATTAAACTTACGGCGATGATTGGCAAATGCCAAAAAAGCACGGGAAAGTTCCCGGCAACTCATTTCTACCGAACACATCAGAAAATAGAAACGGAGCACCTGTTCTATATCATTCTCAATAGTGCCATGATATTTCAAGAGATTGGCTATTGCCGCATTCAGATAACCGGTTTCCCGCTCCGAAGCAGCAACATCCCGGTTATAATCAACGGTATTATCACCCGCCAAAGTGCGTACAAAATCCAAGAACTGCTCTTCGGGATGC
>JAZRHX010000312.1:0-1360 GCA_045644985.1 Clostridia bacterium
AAGAATTTGATAAGGTACGACAGCGGTACGTATACGCTTGTACCACCGATACGGGTACTTATTTGGTCACTTCTAAACGTTTTACCGTACGGGAAGACGGTTACTATCGGGATTTTGTTTGCAGCGGAGCCTTATCTGACAAAGCGGGGGCAGTTTTGGAGCATGCATTACTTTCCCTTTGGGAAGGCGTCGAGGGCAGTACGCTGGTTCCGGAAGTTTCTTTAGCTATTCCGGAGACTGCAGAGAATAAGACGGCTTCGGCTGAAGCGTTGCTGGCTCGTTATGGAAACACGGTGAAACTTACGGCTACCATTACCGGTAGTGCCATCGAATATGACGATTATGTACTGCTTGCATGGAAGATTATGGAAGGTGTCCGAGAAGCATTGCCCGATGTCCGGGTGGACTTTATTCAAGTATTCTACTATCGGGAAGGCGACGTGCTCCAGTATGAATCTCATATACAAGGCTATGCGCTTTTGTATAACGAGATGGGATTCCGCAAAGCCAAGAATACCCATTACTACGTGGAGTTAACGGAGAAACAACAGGAGAGTGTCCAATGGTATTCGTTGATTCGCGTTGTGAATTTTGTGGTGATTGGCGGAACGGTGATTGCGCTGGGCACGCTTTGGATTGTTCGCTATTACAAGAAACGAAAGAAAACGCAAATTTCGTAAGATCGTTTTGATACATGTATGTGGCATCCGTCAGGATTATCCGGCGGATGCCTTTGCATTTTCAATCTGTTTATGATATAATCCACAATATATGTGATTACAAAAGATTAAACCATTTTATAATATGGAGAGTGTAAAGATGATCAAAGAAATCGTACAGAAATTCTTAAAGACCCATTGGTTCTCATTGATTGCCATTGCCGTTCTTTCTATATGTCTGAAGATAGCGGTGCAATACTCCTTTATATTATCATATATTGTTCTCTTGGTTGCCTATTTTGTATTGGGCATTCTGGTAGAGTTTATTATGGAGAAGCGGATGATTGCACGGGGAAATCGTTATAAAGAAGCTCGTGCTCGGGTAGATGCACGTCGTCAAGCACAGGCTATGCGCAGGACTGCGAACATAGCTGTGGACGAGGACGAAGAGGACGACGAGGACGAAGAAGATACCGTGCAAACCACACCAACACGCCCCGTGTTGCAAAAAAAAAATACGCCGTATTGTCCACCGTCCGGAGGACTTGAGAAACTTGAAAGAACAAGAGCCCAATTCGTAGACGTAATGTCTGAAGATGATGGGGATGATGAGGAGGATTCAATTCCTTCTGACTTCTTAGAACGTACCCACCAAATGTACAAGACGAATCAAATGCGTAACAAAGCACCTCAAACCGTTC
>JAZRHX010000313.1:0-13105 GCA_045644985.1 Clostridia bacterium
GGTATGGTGATATTTGTATTCTTTTGAGAAGTACGGCTACCACCGGTATTCGCTACCGGGATTATTTGCTGTCCCGGGGAATTCCTGCTTTTTGTCAAGAGAAGGGTGGTTTCTTCCAACGTCCGGAAGTGCGGGTGCTTCTGTCTTTCTTGAAGATACTGGACAATCCCAGACAGGATATTCCTTTACTTTCGGTACTTCGCAATATTTACGGATTCTCGGAAGAGCTATTCGCTCAAATTATGTTGGAAGACCCGGAACGGGAGAAGTGTTTCTGGGATCGTTTGATCGCATATGGAGAGAAGCATGGGGGCGTGGCGCAAGGCTTTTTGGATCGATTTGCTGTCCTTCGTCGGCTTGTTCCGGATTGCCCGATTGCACAGACCGTATGGACGTGTATGCATGAGAACGGATTCTTTGACGCTTTAGGACAGGTTCCCGGGGGCGACGTATGGCAACAGAATCTGCTTCTGTTTATGAATCGGGCCGTGCGCTACGATACGGACACCCATCACGGGTTGTTTAAGTTTGTAAACCGAATGACGTCCTTGGAGCGAGAGGGAGGCAATATTCCCGGTGCCGGTACTTCTGCTGACGGGCTGGATACGGTTCAAATTATGACGATTCACGGGAGTAAGGGTCTGGAGTTTCCCGTCGTGTTTCTCTGTGCAACAGGCTCCGGTAGGGACCGCCGTGATGAGAATAAGAAGATGTTAATTCACCGAGATATGGGGTTTGGACCTACTTGTTATGATATAGAGAAGAAATTGATTTTCCCGTCTATCATGCGCTTGGCAGTGCGTCAAGCCCTGGAAACGGACGCAAAGGCGGAAGAATTGCGAGTCCTTTACGTAGCCCTTACAAGAGCTCGGGAGAAACTGATTATTACAGGTAGCGTAAAGCAATCATCGGAAGCGTTTGTGGAAGCTTGCCGTCGGAAATGCAGTGTGCAGCACGGACGCCCTTTGGATTTCTACGTGCTGAATACGGAGAATTATTTAGAGCTTATGGGCATAGCACTGGTGGCTTGTCCCAATCCCGGGGCGTATACGATTCAAAGTGCCCGTTATACGGAGGAGTTAGAACCTGGAGATATGGTTCGGGAAGCAGAGAACGGTGTGGTCTTTACATTGCCTTCTATGCCACTTTATAATAACGTGGAAATTCCGGTGTTAAAGACTGCTGATGCTATGCAGTCCGCACCGGCAAAGACATCCGTTACGGAGCTAAAACGTCTGCGCCTTTCTTGGGAGCAGGATTTCAGAAGCGGCGAAGGGGAAAATGGGAGTAGGGCGTACCCAAGTCCCTATACACCCTCTCAAATCGGAACGTTCCTTCATGGGGCGCTTCAACACGTGGATTATACACGTGTCTCTGAGAACGGGGAGGACATGGATGCTTACGCCCGGGAGCTTTTGCTTCAAATGGTGGATGAAGGCTTCATTACCGAAGAGGAAAGCGACAGTGTGCCCGTGCCCGTATTGGTTCGGTATCTGACCTCGTCTTTTGCGCGCAGACTTTCCGGTGCTGCATGGATGAAGCGGGAAGCTCCTTTTACCTTCCTGGTTCCCTGGAAAGAGGTTACCGGGCGGGATGAACCGGGTGAGACTGCAGTACAGGGTGTTATTGACCTTGTGGCGGAAATTGAGGGGAAACTGGTTTTGGTGGACTTTAAGAGCGATGCTGTGGATCAAGACTTTGAACAATACTCTAAACGATACAGAGTGCAGATGGGTGTTTACACAGAAGCTTGCAAGCGGGCTTTTGGTAGAGCGCCCGATGAGATTTATTTGTATTATTTAAGACCCGGTCACGGGGAAAGGATTGAATTATGATCATTGAAACAGTACCTAATTTCAGTGAAGGTAGGAATCCCAAGGTGCTGGAAGCTTTAGCTGAAAGTTTCCGTGTACCCGGACTGGAATTACTGGATTATTCCGGGGACGTAGACCATAACAGAAGTGTTTATACGGCTACGGGGACCGCGACGGGCATTGAAGAAGGACTTCTTCGTGCCATTGCTTGCGCAAAAGCTCATATTGATTTACGGAAACACAAAGGAGAACATCCCAGAGTAGGTGCCGCCGACGTGGTTCCGCTGATTCCGATCGAAGACGTGACCGTGGAAGAATGCGTGGTCCTAGCCCGCAAGATTGGTGCTCGGATTTGGAACGAGTTAGGCATTCCCGTTTATTTATATGAGGATGCCTGTACCCGGGAGCATTGCAGAAATTTAGCCCGGGTGCGTGCCGGCGGATTCGAGGGCTTGGCAGGTAAGATGCAAGACCCTCAATGGGCGCCTGATTTCGGAACTTGCGCCCCTCATCCTTCTGCCGGCGTCGTTGTTCTGGGCGTGCGCAAACCACTTGTTGCGTATAACTTTTTGTTAGATACTCAAGATATTTCCATTGCCCGTGAGATTTCCCACGTGATTCGGGAGCGGGACGGCGGATTACCTTGTGTAAAAGCCCTTGGCATGATGTTGGAAGGGCGTGGGGCACAGGTTTCTGTGAATCTTACGGATTATCAAGTGACCGGTTTGTATGAGGTTTATACGGCGGTTTGCAAAGAGGCTGAAAGGCGGGGTACACGTGTCCTTTCTTCGGAATTAATTGGGTTGGTTCCCTCGGCAGCGCTGGAGGATGCGGGGGCTAAGTTCTTAAGAATGGAGCATTATCATCCGGCGCGAGTTTTGGAAAATAGGATAAAAATGATGAAGGAAAAGGGGATTTGAGAGCAATGGAACCCATACGTTTACAAAAATATTTAGCACAATGTGGCGTGGCATCTCGCCGAGCTGCAGAGAAATTAATTGAAGAAGGGCACGTTGCCGTTAACGGCATGGTGGTAACGGAGATGGGCGTTAAAGTGACCGGTCGGGAGCGAATTACCGTAGACGGAAAGACGGTTCGTCCTGAAGCACACAAGATTTATATTATGATGCACAAGCCCACAGGCGTGCTGTGCAGTGCTAAAGATGACCGGGAACGGACTTGCGTGGTGGATTTAATCGAGGGTCTAGAAGAGCGTTTGTATCCGGTTGGTCGTTTGGATTATGACAGTTCGGGCCTGCTCCTGGTTACGAACGATGGAGATTTTATGCAGAAAATGACCCATCCTTCTTTTGAAATTTGGAAAACCTATGAAGCTGTAGTTAAAGGTACGCCCAATGAAAGTCACGTAAAGAAATTTGCAGACGGCCTTGAATTGGATGATGGAAAGACGCTTCCGGCACTGCTTACGGTTATCGGCTACAAAGGGAAAAATGCCATTGCCGAGGTGCGCATTCGAGAAGGAAGGAATCGACAAGTGCGCCGTATGATGGAGAAAATCGGTCACCCCGTAGTTTCCCTTAAGCGAACGGCATTCGGCTCTTTGGAATTGGGGGATTTAAAGCCTGGAAAATGGCGCTATTTAACGGAGAAAGAACTGGCTCAACTGACAAGTTTCACTTGACAGGGGTAGGTGGGTGTTATACAATTTTACTTGTGAGTTTTGTCCTTAGAATATGTTTTTTTGACCCGTTTTGGGGTTTGAATAAGGAGGTTTTTATGGCTGAAATGATGTCTGATAAGCGTAAGGCTTTAGAAAGCGCCATGGCACAGATTGATAAGCAATTTGGAAAGGGCGCCGTGATGAAGCTTGGAGATAATATCCACATGAATATTGATACCATCTCCACGGGTTCTTTGGGGTTGGATATGGCGTTGGGTGTCGGTGGCTTGCCCAGAGGCCGTATTATTGAGATTTACGGACCGGAGTCTTCCGGTAAGACTACGGTTGCACTGCACGTTATTGCAGAGGCCCAGCGAAATGGGGGCGAAGCTGCGTTCATTGATGCAGAGCACGCGTTGGATCCTGTTTATGCCAAGAATTTAGGCGTTGACATTGATAATTTGATTGTTTCTCAACCGGATACCGGTGAGCAAGCTTTGGAAATTGCTGAAGCGTTGGTACGAAGCGGTGCAATTGACGTTATTGTTATTGACTCTGTTGCCGCATTGGTACCAAAGGCAGAGATTGACGGTGATATGGGTGATTCTCACGTGGGGTTGCATGCCCGTTTAATGTCACAGGCATTAAGAAAACTTTCCGGTGTCATTAACAAATCCAAGACCGTTGCGATCTTTATTAACCAACTTCGTGAGAAAGTTGGTGTGATGTACGGAAATCCGGAGGTTACCACCGGTGGACGTGCCCTTAAATTCTACTCTTCCGTTCGGTTGGATATCCGTCGGGTTGAGGCAATTAAGTCCGGTTCTGACGTCATTGGCAACCGTACCCGTGCAAAAGTTGTGAAGAACAAGGTGGCACCGCCTTTCAAAGAAGCAGAATTTGATATTATTTATGGCGAAGGCATTTCTAAAGTGGGGAATATCCTTGATTTTGCTGTGGCAGAAGATATCATTCACAAGAGTGGTTCGTTCTTTTATTACAATGAACAGAAATTGGGTCAAGGGCGTGACAACGTTAAGCAATATTTGAAGGACAATCCTGATTTTATGAATGAGATTGAGACCAAAGTTCGCAAATTATTGGAAGAGAAACAGGGCAAGAGTACGAACGGTAGTCCTAAAGAAGCACCGGTTGCGCCTCAAAATGCGCCTATGCCCGGAGACGATATGGTTCCGCCTCCACCGGTTCCGCCTTATAGAAGGTCTTAATGGGTGATTATGGAACAGATTGATACGGTGATTTCCTGTGTGAAGATAGAAGAAACGCTATCTTCACCCGGGGAAGTTTCCGGCAAGAATAGAAGAAGTCCAGGGGGTACACCTTATCCGTACCGGGTTGTGTTTAATACCGGTTTGGAAGTGTTGTTCTCTGCTGATGAAGTATATGAATATAATTTTTACGAGGAAGCGAAACTTCGAGGCACGTTTGATGGGCTGATGACCCGCATTTTATTCAGGCGGTTGCTGACAGCGGTGCTTCCTTACGTTGTTTATACCAAAAGGACGGAACAACAGGTTAAGATACGGGCGCAGAAGGTATCCTTCCCGGGTGAAGCTGTATGGGCACCTTTTCAAGAAGCAGCCATGGAACAATTGCTTGATTATTTGCGCACGGAGGGATATGTTCATGATCTTCATTATGCAGAGTCTTATATCCGTACGCAAATGGAGAAACCGGTGTCGTCTTATGCACTTATTATGGAGCTTCAGAAACGTGGGATAGATGGAGAGATTACAGCGCAGCTTCTGGCGGCATCTGCCTTTGACGACGTTACTGCGGCAAAGGCGCTGATTCAAAAAAAGTTAGGAAAGACCGGAACGGAGCCTCAG
This sequence comes from Clostridia bacterium, assembly GCA_045644985.1. Lineage (GTDB taxonomy): Bacteria > Bacillota > Clostridia > UBA1212 > UBA1255 > RGIG9099. Next base: position 5,286 of record JAZRHX010000313.1, read on the forward strand.
ACACTTTCCGCAAAGGAACGGGGGAAGCTGTACCGTTTTCTTTCGGGAAAGGGCTTTCGGGGAGAGACCATTCGGAAAGCTATGTCGGAATATACGTTTGCAGAAGATGGAGCGTGGGATGATGAATACATATGAATACACCGTTGGATTGATTTCTTTGGGCTGTGCCAAGAATCAAGTGGATTCTGAATTGATGTTAGGTAAACTTCAAGAATCCGGCTATTCCGTTGTACAGAATCCGGAAGAAGCCAAAGTTTTAATTATTAATACTTGTGCATTTATTGAAAGTGCCCGAGAAGAAGCGATTCAAACAATTTTAGAAATGGCGCAATATAAGGATCCGGAATATGGTTGTTGCGCATTCTTGATTGTGGCGGGTTGCCTTGCAGAGCGGTATCCAAAGGAAATCGAGGAAGCGCTTCCGGAGGTAGATGCCTTGGTTGGCATTAACAATTATCACGAAATTGCCGCGGTTGTAAACTGCTGTATTCAAGGTACGGGAGCCAAGCTTATTAAACAGATCGGGAAAGAATACGGTGTATCTTACATGGAAGGACGTCGAATCTTGACTACGCCTTTAGGAAGCGCATATTTAAAGATTGCAGAAGGTTGTGATAATCGCTGTTCCTACTGTGCGATTCCTATGATTCGAGGCGGCTTTCGCAGTCGTCCTATTGAATCGGTGGTGGAAGAGGCACGTGCTTTGGCCGCAAGGGGTGTCAAGGAGCTCAATATCATTGCCCAAGATACTTCCCGATATGGTATGGATATTTACGGGAAACCTGCATTACATCAGTTAATGTTGGCTTTAGACGAAATTGAGGGAATTGAGTGGATCCGTGTTTTGTACTTGTATCCGGATGAGCTTGCAGAGGAACTTTTGGAGGCCATGCGCGTTTGTAAGAAGTTTGTGCATTACTTGGATTTACCACTCCAACATATCAGCGATGGCGTCCTGACGCGCATGCACCGGAGAGGGACGAAAGCACAAATTTGTGACGTACTTCGCAAATTCCGAAAGCTTTTCCCGGATTGCATTGTACGTACCTCTTTCATTGTGGGATTTCCCGGAGAGACGGAGGAAGAGTACCGTGAATTATGTGATTTTGTTCAAGAGTTTGCTTTTGACCGTATTGGGGTGTTCTGTTATTCACCGGAAGAGGGAACTGAGGCTGCATTAATGCCCGATCAGATCCCGGAGGATATTAAGGAGATGCGAAGAGCACAGTTGATGACGCTGGCACAGGAAATTTCTCTTCGAAAGAATCAAGCACGGGTAGGACGTACGGTGCGGGTACTGACGGAATCTGTTAGTGATGATGGCATATTTTATATCGGTCGTTCTTTTGGAGAGGCGCCGGACGTGGATGGAAAGGTATATTTTACTTCCGAGGAGCCTTTATATCCCGGCGATATGGTACAAGTGAAGTTGGTCATTGGCGAAGCGTATGATGTGACCGGTGTGTCAATTTGACATTTTATTCCTGTCGTGTATAATGATGAAGTGTTGAAGGAGAGGAGCGATTCTTTATGAATTTACCAAATAAATTAACTGTTGCTCGTTTAGTATTGGTGTTGGTCTTTGCTTTCTTTGCTTTTCCCTTGCCGGCTGTGCTTTGCCCGGCGGGTGTTGTGCGGGCCTGGATTGCCTTGATCGTTTACGCGTTGGCATCTTTAACGGATGCATTGGATGGTCATATTGCCAGAAAGCACAATATGGTGACGGATTTTGGTAAATTTCTGGATCCTATTGCCGACAAACTTCTAGTAACGGCTGCCCTTCTTTCTCTTTCTTTAGTGGATACACAAGGTTTGTTCTGCGGTCTTTATCTGTGGGCAACCTTAATCATTCTTACTCGTGAATTTTTGGTTTCCGGCGTGCGTATGATTGCTGCCAACAAGGGCGTAGTGATTGCGGCAGGGAAGATGGGTAAGCTTAAGATGATCTTCCAGTCTATTGCGCTGATTGTACTGTTAGCTGTGCCCGTTTTCTCCGGCGATTTTGCGACGGTGCTTCGGGTGGTTGGCGATATTTTGATGATTATTGCCGTGATTTTGACTATTTGGTCCGGCGCTGAATATCTTGTGAAGAACAAAGATTTATTTATGAATTCCAAGTAACGTGAAATAACAATTGACAACAAAGTTTGGGTTTGGTATACTTTTATTGTTTAAATTAGTAGCAGGTGATAATAATAAGATGAGTCATCGATCGGAAATTAGACAAAATCGGCATGCAGCGCTTCTTCGGCTTTTGAGTGATTCTCCTTTCTTAACCGACGGAGAGCTAGCTGACCATTTACGTGTGAGTATTGCTACCATTCGTTTGGACCGAACCGCTTTGGGGATTCCTGAGCTTCGGGAACGGGTGTTGAATGTAGCCCATGAACAAACCGGAGAAGGGCATAACAGTAGCAATGCCGAGATTATGGATATAGAAGAGGGCGTCCGCGGAATTTCTGTTTTATATACGGACGAGAGTATGTGTTTCCCGGGAACAGATGTGATTCGTAGCCAGTATCTGTATACAATGGCAGAGGATTTAGTGACGACTACAGCAGGCTTTCGTGCTGCACTGATTAATGTAGCGAACGTTAAGTACAAGATTCCTGTGGGGCGGAATCAAAAGTTAATTGCCAGGAGTGAGCTGAAATCGGTTCGGAAAGATTCTTGCGTAATATGGGTGAATATTTACTGTGACCGAAAGGAAATTTTCCGGGCGAAATATATTTTAAACGGGGAGATTAAGACAGCATGAGAGTACTTGTTGATGCAATGGGCGGCGATCACGCACCACAGGCAATTGTACAGGGATGTTTAGAAGCCCTTAAAGCAGAAGAGGATTTGGAGATTATCTTAATCGGTGATCGAAGAACGGTTGAAGATTTGTTGTTAGACGAGGATTATGATAAGAACCGTCTTACAGTGAAGCATGCTTCTCAAGTGATTTCTAATAATGAGTCTCCCACAAAGGCGATCAAGAACAAGACGGACTCATCTATGGTTGTAGGATTCCAAATGCTCAAGCAGAAGGAGGGCGATGTGTTTGTCTCTGCGGGCAGTAGTGGCGCATTGCTGGTTGGTTCTGTGACCATTTTACGAAGAATTAAAGGTGTAGATCGTCCATCTTTGGGATCTGTGATTCCCAATAAACGGGGACGCATGCTTTTGTTGGATTCCGGGCTTAATATGACGTGCAGACCGAATTATTATTTGCAATTTGCTTATTTAGGTGCTGCATATATGAAAGCTGTCTTTGGTCAGGAAGACGCGAAGATTGGTCTTGTAAACGTAGGTACGGAAGAGGAGAAAGGTACAGAGGACGTAAAGGATGCGAATAAATTGCTTCGCGCTTCTTCTTTAAACTATGTAGGTTACGTAGAGGGAAAGGATTTGTTTGAAGGTGTTGCCGATGTTGTTGTTACAGACGGCTTTACCGGCAATGTAATTTTGAAGCTTACAGAAGGCGCCTCTAAGTTTATGATTGGCGGTATGAAGAAGATGCTTCTTCAAAATTTACGTTCCAAAATTGGTGCTATATTGTTGAAAGACGGTTTAGACGAGTTCAAGAAGACTGTGGATGCAGATATTAACGGTGGTGCACCTATTTTGGGCGTAGATGGCTTGGTGATTAAGAGCCATGGAAATTCGAAAGCACGGACGATTAAGTACGTAATTCTAAAGGCCAATGCCTTGGCAAAGAGCACTTTCTTAGAAGATATTCGAAATGAATTTAACGCGCTTTCAAAGAAGTAATATTTTACAAATTAGCGCGTTTAATATAGAAAGATACTATTTGAATAATTTGAAAGGAATGTTGGTTATGTTTGAGAAAATCAGAGAAATTGTTGTTGAGCAGTTGGGCGTAGAAGAAGATCAGGTTACTTTGGAGTCTTCTTTTGTAGACGATTTGGGCGCAGATTCCTTGGATATTGTTGAATTGGTAATGGCTCTTGAAGAAACTTTCGGCGTGGAAATTCCGGATAGCGAAGCGGAGAAGATTTCTACTGTAGGCGATGTTGTGGAGTACGTGAAGAGTCTTCAGAAATGAGTACATGGAAGCGGCTTGAATCGGAAATCCAATATTCTTTCCGCAATCCATCTTTGCTTACCCTTGCTATGACCCATACCTCTTATGCCAATGAGCGTTTTGGTAAGCGGCATGGGGCAAGTAATCAGCGTCTTGAATTTCTGGGAGATTCTGTGCTCGGCGTTATTGTCAGTACTTATTTGTACGGACGTTTTCCGGAGATGCCGGAAGGAAAGTTATCGCGACTTCGTGCCAGTGTTGTCTGTGAATCTGCTTTGGCAGACATTGCTTTAAAGCTGGGACTGAATCATTGTTTGCTGTTAGGTAATGGCGAGGAACAGACCGGTGGACGGGAGAAACCCTCTATCTTGGCGGATGCTATGGAAAGCTTGATTGCGGCTGTTTATCTAGATTCAGACTTTGGTATGGTAACGGACGTGCTGATGAATCGAATCGGTATGAGTGCTGTGATTGAGTCTGCCTCTTTGGCTTTTGAGTCTGTGGACTACAAGACACGTTTACAAGAGTTCTTTCGGGAAGGAAACGTACAGATTCAATACGAAATCTTAGAGGTGGAGGGTCCTCCTCATGATTGTACGTATACGGCGCAAGTTACATTGGTTCGTAAAGGAAAGACGGCGGTGGCGAAAGCAAAAGGTCGCAGTAAGAAGGATGCGGAGCAGCAGGCCGCAAAGTGTTTGCTGGAGACGCTGGAATAACGATTTTATTTGAAGTTTTGAAGCGTTCGGACAAAACGGTTGTGGATAAGTGTACCTGCCGTTTTGGACGAACGTTTTTTGTTTGCGGTTTTTGGGCTATTTCCCGGGAAATAATTGCATTTGTGTCAGCCTCAGCTTTACAATGATCTTGTATGAGGGGAGGACGGAACATGCGATTTCGACTGTTTGGAAGGGTTTATACTTTATCCAAGAAGATTTATGTGTTGATTATCATTGTTATGCTGGCTTCGGTTGCCGTTATAGGTCGTTTTTGGTTGCAGAAATCAAGGAATGTTGAACTTTCCCTCGTACCCACTGTTAGTCCTGCGCCAACCCGGATTCAAAATGAAACCATTTTACCAAAAGAAACGCCCACCCCATCGCCTAATATTCCTGTTTATGTCAGCGGTGAAGTGCACTGTCCCGGGGTGTATTGGGTAAGTACGGGTACAATTGTAGCGGAGGTTGTAGAACTTGCGGGGGGACTCACTTCCCAGGCAAACGTCCAAGTTGTAAACTTGGCACTTCGGGTAGAGGATGGTATGCATCTTCATATTCCAAATCAAAATTCATCTGAAACAGACTGGATTTTATCTGCGTCCAGTCCTGCGGCGAAACCAACACCGGGGAAAGTAAATATTAATACGGCGGATTTAGATGGCCTGATGACACTTCCGGGTGTTGGGGAGAGTACGGCAAAGGATATTCTTCGGTATCGACAAAACAATGGATTCTTCCATACGATTGAAGATCTTATGCAGGTACCGGGAATTAAGCAAGCACGATTTGATAAGATTAAAGATATGATTACAGTATAGGAGAATAGATCTATCCCGGTCTTGTTTTTTACAAAAGTTGGGTCTATAATAAGAAAAGAGATGTGGAGATAAGAGAAAGAATCATTATATGGAGGTCTTTGTATGAATTTTGCGCTATTGCATCCCGCAGATCAGTTGGTTATGTTAATGGAGAGAATTTACAGTTACGGAATGACCACTACTTCCGGCGGTAATCTTTCTATTTTAGATGAGAACGGAGACATTTGGATTACTCCCGGCTCTGTGGATAAGGGCAGTTTGACACGAAACGATATTATTCAAGTGAAGCCGGACGGAACCATGATCGGTATTCACAAACCTTCCAGTGAATTCCCGGTACACGAGCGGATTTACCGTTCCAGACCGGACATTAAAGCCATTCTTCATGCCCACCCGCCGGCATTGGTTGCATTTAGTATTGTGCGTCAGATTCCGGAAACCCGTTTGATTCCCAACTTTGCGCAAATTTGCGGCTCTGTTTCTATGGCGCCCTATGACGTACCCGGAAGCCAAGGCTTAAGTAAGAAGATTGCCGCAGAATTCTCCAAAGGCCACAACGTGGTGATGCTGGAGAACCACGGCGTATTCGTAGGTGCAGAAGATTTGTTCCGCTCCTTTATGGCCTTTGAAACGTTAGAATATTGTGCCCGTCTTCAGATTGAAGCTGCCAAGATTGGTAAGATTCGGGCTTTGTCGGATAAACACATTCAGATTTCCGGTGAGAAACAGAACGTTCAGATGGATGAGTTTTTGAATAAGAGTGTAAGTAGTGAAGAGCGTGCTGCCAGACGGGATATGTGCAAACTTATTCACCGTGCGTATGATCAGCAGCTTTTTACCAGTACACAAGGTACCTTCTCCGTCCGTTTGTCTGACGGTTCTTTCTTGATCACACCGTACCACATGGATCGCAAGTACTTGGAAGAAGAGGATTTGGTACGCATTAAAGACGGTTGGAAAGAGGCAGGAAAGAATCCTTCCAGATCGGTGATGCTCCACAAGAAGATTTATGAAAAACATCCGGATATTAACTCTGTGATGATTGCCCATGCCCCCAACGTTATGGCTTTCGCTGTTACAGACGTAGAGTTTGATTCCAGAACCATTCCGGAGTCCTATATCATGCTTCGTGACGTGAAGAAGATTCCTTTCGGTTCCAGTTTCATGCAGCCGGATATGGTAGCGGATATTTTTGATGCAATGACACCGATTCTGCTGGTAGATAACGATTGCGTTATTGTAACCGGTTCCAGCTTAATTAACGCCTTTGATAAGTTGGAGGTGTTGGAATACAGTGCTAAGGCGGTTGTAGCTTCTAAGAGTATCGGCGAAATCGTGCCCATTACGGACAGCGAAGTGGCAGATTTAAGAACAGCGTTCCATTTCTGATTTAGATTCTATGGGACTGTGTATTCGGGTACAAATGGCGGTAAAATGTCGGTTTGTACCCGATTGACTTTTTCCTTCTTTTCCCTTATAATACCACCTGTATAAATGAATATGATGCAATGAACCGGGTAAGTAGGAAATTAACCTGTCTGCAGAGAGAAGACGGTAGGTGCAAGTCTTTGATAAGGGATTGATCTGAAGCTTCCGGGGAGCACTGAATCGGAGAATGGTTCGGCGGCAGTCTTCCGTTATGAGACGTAGAGTGCTTCTGCACAATTCAAGCAGAAGAATTTGGGTGGTACCGCGAAGTACAGAAAGGTTTCGGCTTCGTCCCTTAATAACAGGGACGGAGCCTATTTTTATCACAAGAAAGGATATGTGAGACAATGCAGAAATTAGGATTGAATGAAATTCGTGAGAAGTATTTAAGCTTCTATGAAAGTAAAGAGCATTTAAGAATGCCCAGTTTTTCTCTTGTTCCGAAGAATGACCCCAGCTTGCTTTTAATCAATGCCGGTATGGCGCCTTTGAAACCGTATTTTACCGGCGCAGAAACGCCCCCGAGAAAGAGAGTGACCACTTGCCAGAAATGTATCCGTACCCCGGATATTGATAACGTCGGTAAGACGGCACGCCACGGTACTTTCTTTGAAATGCTGGGAAACTTCTCCTTTGGAGATTATTTTAAGAAAGAAGCCATCGCTTGGGCTTGGGAGTTTATGACCAAAGTGATGGAAATTCCTGAGAATCGTCTCTACGTTACCATTTACCAGGATGACGATGAAGCATTCGACATCTGGCATAACCAAGAAGGTCTTCCGGAAGACAGAATCATCCGTATGGGCAAAGAGGACAACTTCTGGG
>JAZRHX010000314.1:0-1758 GCA_045644985.1 Clostridia bacterium
GTTTGGGTCGAAAAGAGATCGAAACCTACGGTCACGGAGAGTGGCAGGTTCCGTTCGCACCGGGACGCTTGATTGCCAAGGGGTATGATTGCCACGGCAACGAACTGGCTTCCTACAGTGTTGAAACCACAGGCAAACCGGTGGCACTTGAATTACAGTTTATGAACAGGGAAGATTATACCGGCGAAGCTGGTAGCGTAGCCGTTGTAAATTGTGTTTGCAAAGATGCAGAAGGTCGCATTGTTCCGGACGCGGATCCGGTGCTTCATTTCAGTATCCTTGGCGATGCAGAAATCTTAGGAACAGGTTCAGACGTATGCGACCACGTGCCGCCACGCGTTCCGGACAGAAATATGCGCGCCGGACTTTGTGCCGCAGCGATTCGCATGCTTCCGGCAAAAGATTCTACCATGAAGCCCACACGGTTGGTGGTAACAGCACAGGGGTTAAAGGCTGCAAGTATTCAATTATAAATCTTTAAAGAAAGACGAGAATCCAGGTACTAACGAGTGCGTCCGTACCTGGATATTTTTATGGGCAAAAAAGAGCTGACGCATCATCCCTGTAATAACGGGTTACGCATCAGCTCTCTTAATGAATCAAACTGGCTTTATTTAGGTTTCTTCTTTAGAACCAACACTACAACGACTCCACAGCCTGCGATGATAACAACGGCCACTACAACTACAGCAATCAAAATGCCCATCATAGAATCGTCCGCATTCTCGGAGGAATTGTCTGCGCCGGAAGAATTCTCCGGTGTACCGGTCAACTGGTCTGTGGTCGGCGCCTGCGTAGGGGAATCAGTCTCTTCTACCGGAGGAACGTAAGTCGCAGGATCGTAAATACCCTCGTACACTTGTACATTCTTTACTTTCCATCCTTCTCTGGAACCGCGGAATCCAAAATATGAATTCTGTCCGGTACATCCGTCACTATTCGATAGGAACGTAGGTTCAACGGGATCTTCAACGTTGTCGCCTTCATAGTAAACAAGAATTTCATCCGGATAAACTTCAAAGCGATAGGTAATATAAACATCGTCGCCGGCGGCCACACCCAGCGCCGCGTTATCGTCTGACACAGCAGTAAAAGTCTCTCCCTCTACTGCGCCAATCAGCTCATGGCGCATATGAAGCGTCTTCCATGCAACCATAGAACGGATTTGATGGCCGGTGCCTATTGGATTCGTACACCCTACCAACATACACGCTTCGTCGCCGGACGCCTTCTCCCAATCCGCCGCGGTTGCTAAATTAATCGCAACATCCATGGTGATGGTATACGTTTCATAAGGAATAGGATCCTTGCATAATACAAAATAACCCGCTTTATTCGTGTCCTTTACGGTCATCACGTATTCCCCGTCAACCTCCTCGAAGACAAAAGTATCTGTAGTATCTCTAAAATACTTTTCAAAATTTGCTTCCGAAGCAAGCAAATCGTCGGGGAACAGTTTCGGCGGTGTCGCTTTCTTTGTGTCCTTAGCGGCAACCGGCAGTGCCATAGAACAAAGTACAATGGTCAACATCAACAACACACTCATAACTCTCTTCATCATAATAAACCTCCTACTAGAAAATCAATAATTTTATCTTCTCTTAATCACTATAATAACAGTGGTTCCTGCCACAAATGCTACAACAACCGCGATTAGCGCAATAACAATATAAATAATATAATTATTCGTTAATTGAACCTTAGGAAGATCTCCTCCTGGACCGTTAGAGACGATAGAATCGCCCAGGCTGGGAATCT
>JAZRHX010000315.1:0-2752 GCA_045644985.1 Clostridia bacterium
CGCCTCCGTCTTCCTTATCCAGCGCTGCGGTAGCCGCCTTATCGTCGGAGGTCTCTGCCCGAAGTAAATAGCCTTGGTACGAAAGCGTCAGCTCCGCCTTGAAACCGTGTTTCTGGTCGGCAATCTTCGTAAGCACCGTAGTTTTATTCTCGGGCTCATCGGTAAAATAACGGTGAAACCGCGCTTGGAGCTTCTTCTCCATCTGTTCCAACGTCTTCTCGGGAATCTGGGAATCCTTCATGTTAAACTTCACCAGCATAACCATTCCTCCTCGTGTGTAGTTTTTCTTATGGCTATAGTATACCACATTTCTCCAGAGAAAACAATATCTATTTGGATTTCCGGGGAAATGTGATCGTTGGAGCTTAATTGCGATTTTGCGTGTTTCACCTCTAAACACCATATTACACGTTATCGGGCAAATCCTGTTTGGGCGCTTTCCTAAAGCGAGCTGTATACGCCCGATAAAAAGCAGAATAGTCTCGAAATCCGCAGGCAAGGCATGCTTGCGTAGGGTGCATGCCATTGCGAATTTGATTTCGCGCCAGCATCAGTCGCTTGATGGTAATATACGCCCATACAGAAGAACCTGTGGCCTGTTTGAAAAGACGACTGAACTGCGAAGGACTCAGAAAAAAGCGACTTGCAAGAACCTCTACAGACAAATCGTCTGTCAAATGTCGGTTTACGTAATGAATGATTTTTTCGGCTTGTCTTTGCCCGCTATCGGGCCGGTCTTGTTCCTTTTTCTGCAGAAAAGCCTTTCGTATGGAGCCCAAAAGGGGGAATAAACGGGTGGTAATCGCAAGCCTACGTTCTTGTTCGTCCTTATGGGAGATACACATCGACTCAATTAAATCAATAGGATTCTCTTCTTTAAATTCGTGGGGTAAATATAAATTTCCATGGCCAAGAGGATATTTATGGAAGGCTTCTAACAGTAAACCCTCCGGGTCTGCCGGCTTCATCAGCTCCGGATAGAAATAAATAACGTATCGCTCGTAAGGTACATCTGCCAGGATTTTAATTCGATGCGATTCTGTGGGACGCATTAGTAGGATGCTGCCCGGTGTTAGCGGGTAGACGCTACCTTCTACCAGGTATTTTCCCGTGCCTTGGACAAAATACATGATCTCGTAATTATCATGTACGTGCATGGCGAAATCCTCATCTTTAGGATGATCATCCAGTTGGTGATGCAGATGTAATGTGGTATCCGTGTACTGGTAAAATGTTTTCAAAAGAAACCCCTCCTGCGTCTATGCCTTCAATATACCATGCGATGCGCGGATTTGCAATATAATTTGCGGAATTCTGCAATGGAATTGCAAAAAATAATAAAGTATACTAAACATAATAAATTTAATATACAGGAGGAATTTTGTGTGCGTGAAGATTATTTATTAACGTCACAAACCGCGAAAGATCTTTATGGACAAGTAAGCCACTTGCCGATTTATGATTATCATTGTCACTTATCCCCGAAGGAAATTTGGGAGGATTTGCCCTTTGACAATATTGGGGAAATGTGGCTTTCCGGCGACCACTATAAATGGCGTCTTATGCGTGCAGCGGGCATTCCGGAAGAGCAAATTACGGGAGATGCGGATTGGTACACAAAATTTAAGTCCTATGCTCAAGCTATTTCGAACGCTGCGGGCAATCCCCTCTATCACTGGACGCAAATGGAGTTAAGCTTGTATTTCGGCATAGAAGCACCATTATCTCCGGAGACTGCCCCGGAAATATGGGAAGCGGCTAACACGATCATTCGGAACGAACGTCTTTCTCCCAGAAAATTAATTCAAAAATCTCATGTGGCATATATCGCGACCACAGACGATGTGGCAGATGATTTAACTTATCACAGACAGCTTAGAATGGATGAAACCATGGGAACAACTGTAGCACCTTCTTTCCGGGCGGACAATGTGTGGCTATTGGAGAAGCCTGGGTATGGCGCATACATCGAGAAGCTTTCACAAGCCTCCGGCGTACATATTCAAAATGTAGAAACCTTGCGGCAAGCACTGGTAGCACGTCTGGACTACTTTGTATCCTTGGGGTGTAAGTTTACAGACGTAGGAATTCCCTATTTTCCAGAAGGTCCCGGTACGAAGGAAGGGGCGGAGCGTGCTTTTCAGGCGGCACTTTCCGGTAAAATGCCGGAACCATCTGACTATTCTGCTTTCCTTTGGGAAATGTACGTGTTTATGGGCAGTGAATATAAGAAACGGAATTTAACCATGCAAATGCATTTAGCGGTGATGCGCAATATTAACACCCTCTTGTGGACAAAGTGTGGTGTTGATTGTGGCGGCGATTGCATTGGCGACCCCATCCCCGGTAGCCGTATTGCGGCCCTTCTTAATGCAATCCATCAAAATAGTGGCTTGCCTCAGACAATTTTATATACCTTGAATCACGCTATGCAAACCCAACTTTGTGCCATTGCAGGCAGTTTCCCCAACGTACGAATCGGTGCTGCCTGGTGGTTTGTGGATCAGAAGAGAGGTATTCGAGAAACTATGGAAACGATTGCGGAAATCCATCATATTGGCAGTTTCTTAGGCATGCTGACAGACAGTCGTAGTTTTTTGTCCTATGCCCGACATGATTATTTCAGACGGATTTTGTGTAGCTTAATCGCGGACTGGGTGGACCTTGGCGAATTTAGTGGAGATGCAAAGGCTTTGGCTGAAGCAATTTGTTATAAAAATATTCAAAATTTAGTAGAAGAAAGGAATGTTTG
>JAZRHX010000316.1:0-1064 GCA_045644985.1 Clostridia bacterium
CTTCGCAGCCATTCCTCTGCCACTTGATTGGGCACCTGGGAATCCATATTGATACAAAGATCCCCTTTCATCACAGCAATTAAATCGTAGGCCGTTTTACGCGCCGCCGAGGAAGACTTCTCCAAAAACACCTTGGTCCCGGGCACCAAAAGTTCCCGACACCGGCCCGTGTTCTTTACGTGCACCACTTCCTCCCGTCCCGCCACTTCCACGTGGGCAATGAAACGGTTGGGTCTTCGTATAAATTTGCCTTCCACAATATTCCGATACTGCATCAAAATGCCTCCAATCGCCTCTAAAATAGCAGAAAAACCTTGCTCGGTCAAGGGTTCCGTCGTATAATAAACAACTAGGAGGGATTGGTATGATTTATAAAGATTTCAAAGGCACACCCATTTCAGCATTAGGCTTTGGCACCGTTCGTTTTCCCGTCATTGACGGCGACGATGCTCGAATTGATATGACACAAGCACAAGCGCTGGTAGACCAAGCCATAGCGGCAGGCATCAACTATTTCGATACAGGATATCAGTATCACGGAATGACCGCCGAGAAAGCAATGGGCACCCTTTTACAAAAATATCCTCGAGAAAGTTACCTCTTGGGCGCAAAGTTCCCCGGATACGTGCCTGCCTATCTCCCTAAGGTAGAAGAAATCTTTGAAGAACAACTGACCAACCTGCAAACGGATTACGTTGACTTCTATATGATTCATAACGTAAGCGAGTCTTCCATCAATGGCTATTTGGATCCGGCAAACAGGGTTCTGTCTTACCTGAAAGCACAGAAAGAAGCCGGGCGTATTCGCCATTTGGGTTTTTCCGCCCACGGAAGCGCTGCTACCATTCGCCGATTCTTGGAAGCTACAGACGGACTGATGGAATTTGCATTGCTCCAAATCAACTATTTAGATTGGTTTCTGCAAGGTGCCAAAGACAAAGTAGCCGTAATGAATGAGTTCCACCTGCCTGTTTGGGTGATGGAACCCCTGCGTGGCGGACGTCTTACGAACCTGCCGGAAGAAGCAGCTGCACAGCTCAAAGCCTGCAACCCGGATGTCTCCC
>JAZRHX010000317.1:0-5555 GCA_045644985.1 Clostridia bacterium
TATCCTTCCTTTCTGCAAGCATTCTTTCTCCCACTTGGCTGCCGTGCTCTGTGAAAAGGGGCAAATCCCCATTCAACTATTAAGCATAAAACATAGCAATTATAGCATAAACATTGTATTTTACAATACCCAAACCCAAAAAGTCATACATTGTTAACATTGTTCACAAAACAATCTAAGTACAGATTGCTGTTAACCCAGCATGCTAATAAGCAAGCCCGCCGCAATAGCAGAGCCGATTACACCGGCTACGTTGGGCCCCATCGCGTGCATCAGCAAGTAGTTATCTTGATTCTCTTCCTGTCCTACTTTCTGCGCTACACGAGCTGCCATAGGAACTGCAGAAACGCCGGCTGCACCAATCAACGGATTCACTTTCCCCTTTGTGAGAACACACATTAGTTTACCGAACAATACACCTCCTGCCGTACCCATGCTAAAGGCTATAACGCCTAGCACAATAATTCCCAACGTCTGCAAAGTAAGGAATCTCTCTGCGGTAGCTGTGGCGCCTACCGTGGTTCCCAGGAAAATAACCACAATATTCATTAAGCTATCAGAAGCCGTCTTCACTAACCGTTCGCACACGCCGCTCTCTTTCATTAAATTTCCCAACATCAGCATACCTACCAACGGTGCCGCAGACGGTAAAATTAAAGAAACCAGCAATGTAACGGCAATGGGAAATACAACCTTCTCCGTTTTGTTCACCGTACGAAGTTGCGTCATACGAATGCTCCGCTCCTTCTTCGTTGTAAGCGCCCGCATAATCGGAGGCTGAATGACCGGCACCAATGCCATATAAGAATAGGCAGCTACCGCAATAGCACCTAATAAGTGCGGCGCCAAAATACTGGAAGTCAATATAGCCGTAGGACCGTCTGCGCCGCCAATGATACCAATTGCGCCGGCTTCCATAGATGTAAAGCCTAACAATTTAGCGCCAATATACGTAAGAAAGATTCCCAGTTGTGCAGCTGCACCCAGCAAAAGGCTGGCAGGATTTGCAATCAACGGACCAAAATCCGTCATACATCCAATGCCCAAGAAAATCAAACAGGGATAAATACCTAATTTAACACCTAAATATAAATAATCTAACAATCCCGGCGTGATATGGGCAAGGGCGGGGTCTTTCCCCGCAAAAGCAGGCCAATTCACATGCCCCCCTGCAAAAATTTCCTCATGAAACATTTCTGCCCCGGGAAGATTGGCAAGTAACATACCAAATGCAATGGGAAGAAGTAATAACGGTTCAAATTTCTTCACAATAGCCAAGTAAAGTAACACACAGGAAACCGCCAGCATAACAACCGTCTTCCAGCCGCCATCCATGAAATTTGCAAAAATAGAATAGAATCCGGATTCCAGGAAAATATCCTTCATGGTTTCAATAAAGCTCATACGCGTTTCCTCCCGATCCTTTTAAAAGATACAACACGAAAGTTTCCATAAGGAACGCCCCGGGCTTCCTCTTCCATGGAAATAGCCGCCATAATAGCTGCAATGATTTCCTGTTCATCCTGTTTGGGCGCCTGTACGGAAGCCGGGACCTCTTTGAATTCAGGCACCGGAATACACGTTTCACGCGCTTTCGATCTTTCCATAAGGCGAAGCAACATAGGCAATAAATATAATACGCCTGTAATAAGAATCAACAATGCAAAAACTAATATCAATCCAATTGCAACAACCTCTGCTGTAGACATAAAATCACCTTCACCTATAGAACCAAAATCATTTTAATTGTATCATTTCCGCAAAAAGTCGTCAACCGAAATCCTTGCATTAAATCTTGAAAATCATTCAGCTTCGTGATATGCTTGCATTGTTCTACAGGTGCCCCAAGGCAAACTTCGCACAGAAGAGGATGTATACAGATGTTACAAAGATTTATTCAATATTATAAACCCCACAAACGACTTTTTGTAATGGATATGTTGGCATCTTTATCGGTGGCGGTATTTGCTATATTTTACCCCATTTTGACAAGACGGATGCTGAACGATTTGATTCCAAATCGAAATTACCAAATGATTGTGGCTGCCGGCGCACTTATGTTGGGATTATACGTACTGCGTATGCTGCTGAATTATTTTATCCAGTACTATGGGCACATGATGGGAATTCGTATGCAGGCAGCAATGCGCAGCGAATTATTTCACAAGTTGCAAACCCTTCCTTTTTCTTTCTATGACAACCATGAAACAGGAAAGATTATGTCCCGTATGACTAACGATCTATTTGACGTTGCGGAGCTTGCCCATCACGGTCCGGAAACTGTAATTATTTCCACAATCTCCGTGGTACTGTCCGTCATTTATTTGTGTACCATCCACTGGGGACTTGCCTTGATCATTATGGCTTGTGTGCCCCTGTTGATTGTAGTTTCCCTATTCACGAGGGGGAAGATGCGCACGGCTTTTCAGAAAAGCAAGAAAGCAGTAGCGGGCATTAATGCATCTTTAGAAAGCAGTATCTCGGGCGTACGGGTCACAAAGGCTTTTACCAACCAAGATAAGGAAATTGAGAAATTTGAGGTGCAAAATGAAGCCTTTAAAGGAGCCAGCCGAGAAGCGTACAAATGTATGGCCATTTTCCATTCCTCCACTTCGTTTATTACGGATATTTTTAATGTGGTGATTTTAATTGCAGGAGGCTTGTTTCTGTATCAGGGCAGTATTAATTTCGCAGATTATTCCGCTTTCATTGTATCCGTCAATTTATTTTTAAATCCTATTAATACCCTGCTTCGTTTTATGGAAATGTTTCAAAACGGGTTTGCAGGTTTTGAACGTTTTACGGAAATTCTGGACGTTATACCGGAAACAGATGCGGAAGGTGCGGTGGAAGCGGGGCGTTTGCACGGCGATGTTGAATTTGTGAACGTTTCCTATGGGTATAATCAAGACACCGACGTACTTCGGAACGTAAGTCTGCGGATTCGAGCAGGAAGTAAATTTGCACTGGTTGGACCCAGCGGTGGGGGAAAGACTACCATTTGCCATTTGATTCCAAATTTTTATCCGGTGCAAAATGGGGAAATTCGTGTAGATGGTAAGCCAATTCAATTGTTTACGCGCGCATCTCTTCGGAAGAATATCGGCATTGTGCAACAAGATATATTCCTGTTCAACACCAGCATTCGCGAGAATATTCTCTACGGTAGACCGGATGCTTCAGATAAAGAAGTGATAGAAGCTGCAAAATGTGCCAATATTCACGATTATATTTGTTCCCTTCGGGACGGCTACGATACGGTTATCGGAGAACGGGGCGTACGGCTTTCCGGCGGACAGAAACAACGCTTATGTATTGCTAGAATTTTCCTCAAAGATCCGGCAATTTTGATTTTGGATGAAGCCACCAGCGCATTGGACAATACTACAGAGCTTCTTATTCAGCAGTCTTTGGACCGACTTTGCGAAGGTCGAACCACTTTGGTGGTAGCCCACCGATTGTCCACCATTAAGAATGCAGATGAAATTGCCGTCATCGGAGACGGTCAGATTTTAGAGCAAGGTACCCATGAAACCTTGCTGGCACAAAACAGACTCTATGCAAAATTATACCAAAAGCAATTTAGAGAGGAAGCGTAAAGGTTTTATGCATACATTTCTAGTATTCGATTTAGACGATACCTTAGCACAAATTGGAAAACCCGTACTTCCGGAGAACGTGGTACTTTTGCAAGCGTTAGAAGCCGCCGGACGGCAAATCGTGTTGTCATCCGGCAAGCCCGTTTATTACTTGTGCGGACTTGCACGACAGTTGGGTCTTTCTACTGCAATCTTAATTGGAGAAACCGGTTCTGTGATCCAAGGAAGTGTCTCCCTTCCTCCGCGGTTTCACAAAACGACCAATGTGACCCCGGAATCGCTGCACCAGATGCAATCCGTTCGGAAAGCACTCTCCCCTTACCACGATCGTTTGTGGTACCAACCCAACGAAGTCGCTTTGACGCCTTTTCCAAAAGACCCGGAAATGTTCGCTATTTTGAAAGAAATTACTGCCGAGATGACGCCTAGGCTGACCGCTTTGGATATTTATCCTCAAGTGGATTGCATTGATTTTATTCCCAAGGGAACCAACAAAGGAACCGGCCTTCGGTGTTTGGCGCAAATGCTACAGGCTACGCAGAAAGACTTTCTAGTCGTAGGCGATGGTGCAAACGATGTACCCATGTTTCAGTTTGCCGATCAGTCTATTTGTATTCGCCACGCAGGGTGTCAAGTCTCTCATCTTGCCACGCGGGCTTTTCCCACTTTAAATGAAGCTCTTCGATATATCCAAGCAGAGAATTTATAAGGTACTGGGCACACAGGAACATTTTTCGGCGTTCTATGCCCAGAACAGACGGATTTACACCGGTAAAATAGCACAGACACATCCCCAAATAAACAATTTTGGGCACAGATACTATAAAAATGGTGGTTCTCGCCCAGCCACTGGGCACATATCTTCAAAAAATAACCCCTATGCCCAATTCCCAAAAATCAATCTTCAGCTTCTTCAATTAAATTACAAGGTTTCATCTGCCCCGCCGTAATCCGATAAGTATCTGCAGAGAAAGCCCCAATCTGCAGTTCCGTCGACACACCCAAAAGGGGCGCATCCACCAAGAATGTGGCAAGTTTATCCGAGGGATTAAAGAAACGGAGAATATACCCATTCCCATCTTGTGCTTCCTTAAAACAAGTCATTTCTACCGGACCGTTCAGTTGAACAGGGCAAGTCGGCGCAACTCCGGAAGTAGGCGGGTAGAAAGAAAGTGCCATAGGCTTATCATTCAGTGCCGCTGCCGCAAACGGAGCCACTGCCCAAATCGAATCCGGCATTCCTGCTTCAAACGAGAAAGAATAAAGTCGCTCCCCTTGCTCCATGTGCGGGGTAAAACGATCTTGGGCAATAATATCCGGTGTACCCACAGGATGCGCACAGTATGCAGGGGAACGAAGTAAGGTAGCATACAAATGCATACCTTGTTCAGAAGTCTCACAAGAAGAACCGTAAATACCGTCATTACACAACAGTGCAGCCTTTTCGGTATTCTCCAACACCAAGTATCGCAAAGAAACATTCTCTCTGCCATTGACGGGGAAAGACTCCAATCCAAACTCAACCTCACCCAAACAACGTCCTTGCAAAACAGTAGTCGCCATACCCATTTTGAGCATTTTCTGGATTTCCGCCCACTGCACACGGACATCAATGCCCAACCGGCCACCCTTCTTAGGCAAACTGTACCGAATCAAGGCTCTGGAATGACCGTATTCAAAAGTCGCTTCAATGACCGTACGCACGGTTCCGTTCTCAACACAGCGCACAGAAGGAATCACACCCATAACACCACTAAACCGAGAACCCTCCTCCGGAGACATCAGCGTAAACTTTCCAATCCTGTTCTCAAAAGAAACATGGCTCATTTCCCAAGGATCACAATCATCTTCGACCACATAAAGCACGCAGGACTCTCCGGAAAGCATTTCCTCCCCCGCCACTTGATAGCTGACCAAATATCCCGTTTGCTTACTAATGACACAGCGCACACAATT
>JAZRHX010000318.1:0-1151 GCA_045644985.1 Clostridia bacterium
TGTTTCCGGTGATTTCAGCAACATCTTCACGACTGAAACACCCCATTTGTAAAAATTGTTTATATTGTTCCATAGTAATTCCTCCATGTTATTTTTATTATATCTTGTACTTCCTTAAAAATCAAGTATTTTGAGAAAAAAATAAAACAAAAGCGTTTGTCGAACGATACCTCCTTACCTTGACAATCCCGCCCCAATTTTGGTAATATAAACTGTATTTTACTCGATATTTGGAGGCGAAGGGCCCTATGTTCAAAATCGGCATTTTAGTATCCGGCGGCGGCTCAAATTTACAGGCTATTATTGATCGGATTGAAGACGGCACACTGAAAGATTGTCAGATTGTATCCGTGGTATCCAGTAATCCGGAAGCCTATGCATTAGAGCGGGCAAGCAAACACGGCATTCCCGGTTTGTGCATTCCCAGAAAAGCGTACGCAGACAGCAAGGCTTACGGACAAGCATTAGCAGCCCATTTTGACGCCCTCCAAGTAGATTTGATTGTGCTGGCAGGATTCCTCACAATCTTAGATGCAGAATTTGTAGAGAAATATAAGGGACGGATGATCAATGTGCATCCTTCCTTGATTCCTTCTTTCTGCGGCCCCGGATTCTACGGATTGCGCCCACATGTTGCAGCCCTTGAATACGGTGTGAAGGTTACCGGTGCTACGGTCCATTTCGTGGACCCGGAAGTGGATGCCGGTCCCATTATTGCCCAGAAGGCAGTCTACGTGCAAGAAGGGGATACCCCGGAAGTATTGCAACGCAGAGTCATGGAAGAAGCAGAGTGGAAGATTCTTCCCGAAGCCATCGGGAAGCTCAGCCAAGCGCATATAGGAGGTTAATATGAAGATTCTTGTTATTGGCAGCGGCGGCCGTGAACACGCCATTGTTTGGAAATTATCACAGAGTGCAAAGAAACCGGAGCTATACTGTGCCCCGGGTAATGCAGGTATTAGACAGTTGGCAGCTTGTGTACCGATTAAAGCGATGGATATCGACGGCGTTGTTCAATTCTGTAAAGACAATGCCATTGATTTGGTGATGGTAGCACCGGATGATCCCTTGGCGGCCGGTATGGTGGACGTGCTTACGGAGAATGGAATTCGTGCATTCGGCCCTTGCAAAGCGGCAGCGCAGATTGAAGC
>JAZRHX010000319.1:0-2560 GCA_045644985.1 Clostridia bacterium
TGCTTTTGCAAAATGTTCGGGCTGAGCGTTTTACAAAGATCGGGCCTTTCGCTACGGTGGCAGGTTTTGCGGCAATCTTGGCTATGTCTCTTGCAACGGGTCAGGATGGGAATTTCACGGTGGCAATTTCAAGACTTTCCGGAATGCAGGATGCCGGTGTTTTGGCAGGTGCGGGGATGCTTTCTTGCGGGCTCATGATGCTCCCCGGTGTCAGTGGTTCGGTTTTGTTGATTCTGCTAGGACAATATGCTACGGTGTACGGTGCAGTTTCGGATTTGAGTGACCCGGGACAATGGGGGCGTGTGCTTCCGATCTGTGTCTTATTTGGCGTAGGTGCATTGCTGGGTGTTTGGCTGGTTTCTAAAACGATGTCGTTTGCGCTGAAACGGTTCTCCGGCGTGGTGCAGTGGTTGATTTTGGGATTGACTTCCGGCACTTGCGGAGCGCTGCTGTGGGTTTGTATACAGCAGGGGAGCGGCATCTTCAATTGGGTATGGATTTCCTGTTTGCTGATTTTTGCTATTGGATTTACGGTGACGGTTTTGACTGCTCGCCTCCAGCGTGGGAAATAGGGGGAAAATAATTTTCTAAACAGGGAAAAAGCTCTTGACAAGTGGTTTTGGCTGTTGTATACTGCCAAAAGCCGTAGGGGAGTAGTTCAACTGGTAGAGCAACGGTCTCCAAAACCGTGTGTTGCGTGTTCGATTCGCGTCTCCCCTGCCAAATGCGATAAATCCGAACTGGATTGCTTTGTTTGCAATCTGTTCGGATTTTTTGTATACAGAAAACAGTGTTTCACGGATGTGGAAGCAAATATATGATGTTATAAGGATAATCCACGTACGTTCCATTGCCTAAACCCCAATCCTGTGGTATCATATCCACCGGAAAGGGGTTATCTTTATGCCGACCATTCAAGTATCCACAGAGGAAATGACCAAACAACTCCATTTTACCCGGGAAATCAGGAATTGGAACGAAGCTTATACCGCTACAACCGGCCGCATGCGCACTGCCTGCGTCCGTACCTTTGGTTGCCAGATGAACGAGCACGATTCGGAGAAACTCTTCGGTATGCTGAAACAGATGGGCTTTTCTCTGGTACCTGAATATTCCGTGCTTGAAGAGCCTAAGATTGCAGACGTCATCCTTTTCAACACCTGCTGCGTTCGGGAGAATGCAGAGGAGAAAGTGTATGGTCATTTAGGTGCCTTGAAAGGGGCAAAACGGATTAAACCCTCTATGATTACCGGCGTTTGCGGCTGTATGACAGAACAACCCCACGCGGTAGACGAAATTCGCCGGGTATATAAGAACGTGGACTTGGTGTTTGGCACCCGCGCTGCCCATAAACTGCCGGAGTACCTCTATCGCGTGATTTTTGACGAGAAACGCGTACTGGAAGTTTCCAAGACGGAAGGGGAAGTGGCAGAGGGTGTGCCTGTAGAGCGGGCGGACGACCTGAAAGCTTGGGTTACCATTATGTACGGATGCAATAACTTCTGTTCCTACTGTATTGTGCCTTACGTAAGAGGTCGGGAACGCAGCCGGAAAGCTTCCGATATTGTGGCGGAAGTGCGTTTGCTTTCGGAAAATGGTATTCAAGAAATCACCTTACTTGGCCAGAACGTCAATTCTTATGGAAAAGATTTAGAAGACAACGACGGAATCTCAGATTTCGCGGATCTTTTGGACTTGCTGTGCCGGGAAACGAAGATTCCTCGCATTCGATTTATGACGTCCCATCCCAAGGATTTATCCGACCGCTTGATTGATGCCATTGTGCGAAACAAGCAAGTCTGCAATCAACTTCATTTGCCGGTGCAATCCGGAAGCACCCGAGTGCTGAAAGAGATGAATCGGAAGTATACAAGAGAAGACTATCTTGCTTTGGTAGACCGCATTCGCAAAGCTGTGCCGGAAATTACCTTATCTACGGACATTATTGTGGGTTTCCCCGGTGAAACGGAAGAAGACTTTGAAGAAACATTATCTTTGGTGGAACAAGTGCGCTACGACTCTGCGTATACTTTTATTTACTCCAAACGAGTGGGCACTCCTGCGGCAGCCCGGGAAGATCAAGTGCCGGAGGATGTTGTAAAAGAACGTTTCGACCGGCTGCTTGCCCTTCAAAACAGCATTGGACGGGAAATCAATGACGGTTTGGTGGGAAAGACTTTGGAGGTGCTATGTGAAGGCACCAGTCGCACCAATGAAGAACGGTTGACCGGTCGTACAGAGGGGAATAAGATTGTGAATTTCATTGGTGGCGACGGAAACGTTCGGGGTACAATGGTGCGTGTCCATATTGATCACGCCCAGACTTGGTCATTAGAAGGTGTTGCAGACTTATAAGAACGGGGTCATTTCGTCTACGTTTTTACGCTGCACGTCCAGTAGATGATTGGCAAAGTCCAGTACTTCTTGTTCTACTTGATCGCATCGGTGCAAAGACTTGGTAATTTCTATGATCCCCATGGTGTTGCCGTTGATCATCATTTCTGCCATATTTGATGCCGTTTTGTCGCCTAACGTTTTCATTTTGGTGGAGGTGGAAGCG
>JAZRHX010000320.1:0-1777 GCA_045644985.1 Clostridia bacterium
AACGGGCATCGGAAATTACAGCCCCCCGTAAAAATGGTACAGGCGACTTTCCCGGGATAGTCTAATAAAGTTAATTTCTGGAAACCGCTAATCTTCATAACTCAATGGCAGGTACAGCCCTGTCCGTGGTCGTGGTGGTCGCAGCGAGCGTTGGGATCGTAAGCAAGGTTTCCCGCTAAAAATTCCAGCACTGCAATATCCGCACCACCTTGCACGCCGCCGTAAATCTTAATCCCCACTTGGGCAAGGGCAACTTGGGCGCCCATACCGATGCCACCGCAAATTAGTACGTCTACTTTCTCCCCGGTTAAGAAACCGGAAAGGGCTCCGTGGCCGGCGCCTTGGGTGGGCACCACTTTAGCAGAAAGGACTTTGCCATCCTCCGCTTCGTAAATCTTAAATTGTTCTGTGTGCCCGAAATGGCCGAACACAAGGCCGTTATCATAAGGGACTGCAATAATCATAAAAATTAAGACTCCTTTCGTAAGGTCATAAATAGTATAGCACACCCGGAAGTCAAAAAGTATATAAATTGCAAAAAAACGTTCAAAACATACCGAATTTACACCGCACAACAGCTTCCGTTACGTCCGTCAACACCAACTCACCGTGTTGATTGTAGGCTTCAATGGTCACGGTGACTAAACCGTTCTTGGGATTTCGTGGCACTAAATCCGTAATGGTGGCTTTTGCCGTCAGCACGTCCTCTGCAAAAACCGGTTTCACCCATTCAATCTTGGTGGATTTTCCCGCCAGCAATTCTTCCCCAAAGAAATCCACTTCCAAGTATCTCGCCCACACGGACATAAAAGACATCACGCCGGGGGCAATCAACTTGCCAAAAGGCGTGGTCTTGGCGTATTCTTCGTCCGTGTGCAGCGGAATATTATCGTACTCCCGGGCAAAATCCAACATTTTTTCTTTGTCAATGACGGCAGGGGCGAGCTCCACCGTCATACCAATACGCAAATCATCAAAAAACATACGATCACTTCTTTAAACCAAGACGCTCCACAGACTCGTCTCGCATCTTGTATTTCAAAATCTTACCCGCAGCGTTCATGGGGAATTCCTCTACAAACAAGAAATATTTCGGCACTTTGTGTCTTGCGATAGAAGCGTTGCCGTATTCCTTCATTTCATCGGAGTCCGCCGTTTCACCCTTATGCAGAATCACCCAAGCACAGCACTCCTCGCCGTACTTCTCGTCAGGCACACCCACTACCTGAACGTCACGCACTTTGGGATTGGTGAGATAGAATTCCTCAATCTCACGAGGATACAAGTTCTCACCGCCGCGGATGATCATATCCTTCAAACGACCGGTCACTTTGTAGTAGCCGTCTGGGGTACGCATACAAATATCTCCGGAATGAAGCCAACCTTCTGCGTCAATGGCTTGGGCCGTAGCTTCCGGCATTTTGTAATAACCCTTCATAATGTTAAAACCGCGAGCCACAAATTCCCCGCTCTGACCGTCCGGCAGTTCTGCTCCGGTCTCCGGATCAATAATCTTACACTCAACACCGGGGAATGCACTACCTACCGTTTCAACCCGATGATCCAGATCTTCATTGACCTCGCCCATGGTACAGCCGGGAGAAGCCTCCGTCTGACCGTACACGGAAATAATTTCCCGCATATTCATTTCCACACTGGCCCTGCGCATCAAGTCTGCGGGACAGTTGGCGCCGGCCATAATACCGGTCCGCATATAGGAGAAATCCGTTTTCGCAAAATCTGCGTGGTTAAACATGGCAATAAACATAGTGGGCAC
>JAZRHX010000321.1:0-2837 GCA_045644985.1 Clostridia bacterium
TTTTATTTAATTAAAGGCAAAGGGCAGTATGTTGTTGATGGAAAGATTCAAAAGTTACATTCTGGTTGTATGGTGCTTGCAAGACAGGACGAAGATCGTATCTTGATGCTGGATTCGGATACTGAAAGTGAATACGTTACAGTAGAATTTCGTTTAAGCTTTCTGGAAATGATAGACAAAGAACTTAAATTACTATGGCCGTTTGTTGCACGTGTCAATGGGATTTGTCTTTATGATGAATATCAAATTCCGGACCATCTTAGTCAAATGCTACGTGGAATTGGTCTTCGTGAGTCTTGGGATGTTTATATTCAACGCGTTTCTTTCTTGATACGTATACAACAAATGTTGTTTGATATTTATCATATTTTCCTGCCACTCAAGAATCCTGAATCTCCTAAATTTACACCGGATTTGGTAGACCGTGCTGTACAGCGCATTCATGAGTATTTATTTGAAGAGATGAATTTGGCAATGCTGGCGAAAAGTTTCTTTGTGAGCAAATCCAATTTGAATTATTTGTTTCGTAAGAAATTTGGTTGCTCTGTTCATGCCTATATTTTAGAACAACGTCTTCTGGCTGCTCGTGGTAAGATTCAAAATGGCATGTCCGCCAATGATGCATGCCATCATTGCGGGTTTAAAGAATATAGCACATTCTATCGACAGTATAAGAAGTATTTTGGCATCTCACCGAAAGAAGAAAAAATGTATAATATGAAAAGTTTTTAACCGTTTTGCAATGTAACAATTGCAGAAATGCAATTGTGTTAACGAATTGTAAAGATTATACTACAAATACAAGACAAGAAGGGAGATGTCTTTTTGTGAAGAAATGTATTTGTGGTATTTTAGTAATTGTATTACTTGCATCGTTCTTGATTGTGCCTTCCGGCGTTGTGGATGCAGTGGCTAATACGCCTTTGGTTACGTTTGAAAGTATGCAAAGTGCAGGGAAGCTGGTTGGTCACCTATTGAACAACAGCTATGTCTCATACAGCAATGGAGAAATGACGTTTGTGCAAGATAGTAATCCTGCATACGTTGCAACCTTGTATGCAAACATTACTCGAACGGATCTTTTATTGTCGGCCATTGCCAACGATGTTAATGCCGGTACTGCAAAGTTTACCGTTCATACGGAAGTGAAGGTTCCAAGCTATACAAGCGGAAAGGATATAAATGTTGGTGTTTCTGTTGGTAATACCAGTGCCGGCACTGCACATTTATTTAAACTGTTTGATAACGGTGCCGATACGGGTTCTGAAGAAGCCTATCGTACTGCGTACGTACAGCATCACGCCAATATTACAAGCGGCTATGCTTCCGGTGTTGTAGCAACAGAATCTAAATTCGTTCCGGGCGTCTGGATGCAGTTGGATTTATTGTTCGATATGGCAGCTAAAACCGTTACCTTCTATGTCGATGGCTATCAGATTACGACTGTTACCTGTGCAGATTTGACTGCACCAGGCGGACGTATTGGTTTCTTTGGACAGAAGGGGACTGCCTTCCGTGATTTTGCTGTATACAAGGGTCTTGTGACACCGGAGCATGAGATGCTTGTTCAGTCTTTCGAAAAGATTGAGAAAGCGGACGGCTCTTTGGATTTGGAAGTTGCATCCGGTACGACACAGTCTTATACAGATGGTGTATTGACCATTGGCAATCAAAGCGGCAGAGGCGCTGTTCGTTTTATTACTCCGAATTTGAAGACTTTATTGGGTACGGATGATGCGGTGATTCAATCTGCACAATTTACCATTCATACAGAAATTAAGGTTCCTGAAACTGTGAACAAAGCGGTTAAAGTGGGTGTCTTTTCCGGGGATAAAGCAGATTATGGGTATGGAAATCGTTTCCAACTTATCCACAATACCGATGTAGAAAGAGATACCGGAGAAAAGTTCCGACAAATTTACGTACAACATGAATATACAACACCCGTACATGGTTTTGGCGGGTCCTCTGTGTTACCTGCGGGCGTTAATTTTGTCCCCAATGAATGGATATCTTTAGACATACTGGTTGATTTTGCGAATAATACAACCTCCATTTACATTAACAATAACCTGGTTGGAACTGTTAACAGTTGTACATTTGAACGTATGAACAGCGGCGGTTGGCGTTTTGGTTTCTTTGTATTTGATGGCAGTGCATCTTTCCGTAATCTTACGATTCGCAAGGGTCTTGTAACACCAATTAAAGAGGGAATTTATTCTGCTCAAGTTGTTTTAAACGAGAAAATAGATTTATTATTTAAGGCACGCATGCCTCAGAATATGAACAATATTCATGGTGAAATCCTCTATAAAAATTCTGTTATTCAGATTCCTGCATCAGAATGTCAAATTACAACAGATCCTGAATATCCCGAGTACCAGCAGGTAACTTTCAGTATGACTGATTTATTGCCGCAAGATATCGTGGAGAAAATGACCATTAGGCTATATTCGGGTGATAATATGATTTCGGAAACTGTTGATTACAGTATACGTTTGTATTGTGTACGATTGTTGCCGTCTTATTGGGCTGTTGTTGCAGATTCTACAAAAGAACCGTTACGTCAGTTGCTAATTTCTTTGCTAAATTATGGTGCGGAATCACAAAAATATTTTAATGAAGAAAAGGATGAAACACTATTGGCGACAGAGGGAATTTCGGAAAGTACAATTGTTGCAAATTACGACAGTATCAATGATAAGGCACCGATGCACAACGCAACATCCGTAAGAAACATTACGCCTACTGAAAATGTAGATTATTGCTGGAAATCTGCTACGTTAGCCCTTCACAATACAGTACGTATTCGACTTCGCTTTTCTGCAGACAGTAAC
>JAZRHX010000322.1:0-3239 GCA_045644985.1 Clostridia bacterium
ATACTAGGACTGATTATTGGCGTATTGATTGGTATTTTTCTGCCGCACCAGATTCCGGAAGTTTATTCGATGTACGTAGCAGTGGGGATTTTGGCGGCGCTGGATGCGGTTTTTGGTGGTGCTGTGGCGTCTTTGCGGGGAAGATTTGATTTGCCGACTTTTTTGTCCGGCTTCTTAGGAAATATCTTGTTGGCGGTGTTACTTACCTTTATTGGAGACAAGATGGGTCTTGATTTGTATTTAGCGCCTGTTTTTGCTTTTGGTGTACGGTTGTTTAAGAATTTTGCATTGATTCGAAGACTTTTCTTTACGAAGTACACGAAGAAGAGAACCCCTAAATAACAATTTTTGTAAAATGCGGTTGCTATTCAGTGTGGAAATAGAGTATAATGCAAGTGAGTTTTTATGAAGGTGGGGAATGAATCGTGATGAAATATATTGCTGTTCTGGATTTGGGGACTACCGGTATTCGTGTTTTGGTTGCCAAGATTACAGAAAGTGGTGCAACCCATATTATTGCAAAATCGTCGGTTCCGTGTCGCGGCGTCCGTAAGTTTCGTATAGAGAATGAAGTGGAAATTACAGATGCAGTGCGTAAAGTGATTCGTCGAATTCGGGAGCAGACAGATATTATCGTTAAATCTGTATACGTAAGTTTATATGGTTCCTACGTAGGTTATATCAAGAATACAGCTTCGGTGGATATTGACGGAGAGGACGGTACCATAACGGGTCTTCATATTGCCACTTTGCTGGACAAAGTAGAAAGTATTGAACTATATGAGAATGAGTTCCTTGTGGGCGCAGTTCCCATGCGGTACTTAATTGATAATAAAATACCTGCAGCTACACCGCTTGGAATGCAGGCTCAATCTTTGCGGGTAGATGCTCAAGTACTTACTGCGGATTTGAACTTTGTAAATGAAGTTTCCGAATGCATTAAAGCCGCAGGTTTGGATATTGATGGTTTTATTCCGCTTTCTGTAGCTATGCGCGGACTTCTTCCGGAAAGCGATGCGGAGCAGAGTACGCTCTTAATCGATGTAGGGGGGACTGAAACGGAATTTTGCGTTTATTTCAAAAAGACCGTTTATTTTGCTTCCGCAATTCCCGTGGGTGGAGACAATATTACTGCCGACGTAGCACAAGTACTGAATATTCGGAGAGAAGAAGCGGAAAGTTTGAAACGAGATTATTGCATTGCGGATACGGAGCTGGTGACCAACAATGTGGACGTGGCGATTTTCTCTTTATCCAGCAATCAACAGGAGCTGATTAAAGCACAGAATATTGTTGAGATTATGCAAGCACGTATTGAAGACATCCTTACTATTATTAAGAATAAGTTGGAAAGCGAAGATATTCAAACGGATTTGATTGACCGTGTGATTTTTACCGGAGACGGAATCATGGGCTTTAGCGGTCTCAACGAGGTGTGCAAGCGCATTTTAGGTACGAACCAAACCAGTATTGATTTCAGCCGATATACCGGCATGAAATCGATTTATACTTATGCAAGTGGAATGGTTATGTACGTTTCTTCCATGCTTCCTTATGGGATGAAGCAGTCGGCCATTGAGAAGATTCAAGCACAAGCAGAACCGGAGAAACCCGCAGGAAAAGGAAAGTTCACATCGCTACAAGGGAAGTTTAAAGATTTTATAGAGCGATTACGGGACTAAAAGAAATATTCGTAAAATATTTCTGAACTAGCACTTGCGTAATTGATGTAAATGATGTATATTTATATAAGTAATATATTGATTTAGTGTTTTTAAGGGGGTTTATACCTTGAGTATTGAATACGATAGCGAAGCAGGTAAGGATGCCAAGATCGTCGTAATCGGCGTAGGTGGCGGCGGTAATAACGCAGTAGACAGAATGATTGATTCCGGTATGTCCGGTGTTGATTTTGTTACGATGAATACGGACAAGGGTGTTCTTCTTCGTTCCAAAGCTGAAACTAAAATTCAACTGGGCGAGAAGTTGACACGGGGTCTTGGTGCAGGGGCTAATCCGGAGATTGGCGAGAAAGCAGCAAGAGAGTCTGTAGATGAGATTGTTAAGTTGATGGACAACGTGGATATGGTGTTTATCACTGCAGGTATGGGTGGTGGTACCGGTACAGGTGCAGCACCGGTTGTTGCGGAAATTGCCAAGTCAAAGGGTATTTTGACTGTAGCAGTTGTGACGAAGCCTTTTGCATTTGAAGGTCGTCAGAAGATGATGTCCGCGCTTCGTGGTATCGAGAAATTACAAGCGAGTGTTGACTCTCTTGTAATCATCCCCAATGACAACATTATGAAGGTCGTTGATGAGAAAGTTACTATTTCCAATGCATTCAAGATGGTAGATGAAGTACTTAGCAATTCTGTTCAAGGTATCTGCGATATCATTACAAACGTTGCAGACGTTAACGTAGACTTTGCAGACGTTCGTGCTACTATGTCGGATAAGGGAATCGTTCATATGGGCGTAGGACAAGCCTCCGGTAAGGATCGTGCGAAGGAAGCTTTGAAGCTTGCTGTTGAGAACCCGTTGTTAGAGACCTCTATCAAAGGTGCTAAGTCCGTTCTCGTTTACTACTATGGTGACAACATCAATATGTTTGAACTTTCTGAAGTGAACAATATGGTTCATGAGCAAGTGAATCCCGATGCGAAGATTATCTTTGGTATTAAGGATGCAGCGGATGGTTGCGATGAATCTATCAGCGATACGATGCAAATTACTATTATTGCAGCCGGTTTTGGTGAAGATGCAGAAGAGGATGGGGCTTTGGAGTCCACTTTCTCTTTTGAAAGTCCTGTACAGCCTTCTGCAAAGACAGAAAGTGCTGCGGATGCAGATGTAGTTGTTAAGAGAGTGACAGAGGACGACGATGATTTTGCCGTTCCGCCTTTCTTGAAAGGAACCAGACGTTAATTCAGTCTGCGATTTGAAATTATAAGGAGTTATCTTTGCACTGCAGTTGTAAGCAGTTTCGGGATAACTCCTTTTATTTCGTGTTTTTAGCGGAGTGTAGTGTTTTTTGAAAGGGAACTACACTTCGCTTTTTTTTGTAGTTTCAAAAATGGATTAATATTTTGCGTCCGTCTCCATTCGTCATAATTCGACTTTTCTATCTCATATACTTATATACAGAAATTCTCCCGGATTCCGGTATATAAGGTGCGTGATGGCTGTGCAGGAAGTTTATATAGATATATTGGCGTTGGAAAATTTTGTAATGGACTATT
>JAZRHX010000323.1:0-1883 GCA_045644985.1 Clostridia bacterium
CATTACATCATTTGAAAAACACTTATAATTCTTGCTCTTGTTTGAACTGCAGGAATAATATCATCAATATACCCCTTCTGTGCCGCATAAATTGGCAAACAATAAAGTTCTTTATACTTATTGATGGCCTCCAACCTCGCCTTTGATACATCCGTTCCCCCCGCAATTTCATCCCGGTATACCATTAGTGCGGCAACTTCCGGATTGGTAACAGAAATTCGTGCTTGCTCCCAGGCAAATACGTAATCCGCCCCAACTTCCCGGCTGTTCATCAAAATAGCACCGTTTCCAAAAGCATTTCCAATAATAAGATTTAATTTAGGTACTCGGGCACGTATGAATGCAGATGCCAATAAACCGGTTGCTGCCGATAAACCATTTTGTTCATCAGAAAGATTATTCAATATGCCATTACAATTTGTTAAAGTAAGCAAAGGAATATTAAATCGATCGCAATAATCAATCATCATAACAATCTTGCGGCAAACAGCCTCGTTGATCTTCCCATCATTCACGGTAGACTGATTACTAATCACACCAATAACTCTTCCTCCAAAGCGTGCAAATCCAGTGACTGCAGCCGTAGCAAAATCAGACCAAATTTCCAAAAAATCACCATGGTCCGCCAATTCACAAATCACATCACGCACGTCGTATGAAGTATCAGGAAGTAAAGATGCGCAATAAGAACAAGGTCTATTCCAATCATCTGTGCTTCCATCATAATCCTCTGTACCGGATGTACTATTGTCCGGTAGAAAATCAAATAAATGACGAACGACATCACAAAGGTCGTCTTCGCTACATACAAAAGATGCAAAACCGTTTGCACTGCATGTATCTGTCCCTGTTGCGGCCTCTCGATTCTCTTCTGTAACGGCAGTAACCGCAGATGCGTGGCTTTGATTCTTAATCATAATAACAAAATCAAACATAGATGCAATGGTAGCAGAAGCACCGAAACAATCTCCGCGAATTACGCATATTGTTGGAATTTCATCGTTTGCATTGGATAAGGCTTGCATCATTGCCCCATATCCCGCAAGTACGTCTAATCCCTCATCCATTCTTCCACCTGAAGTCTGCATAAAAAGCAGGAACGGTGCGCCGTGTTTTGTGGCCATTTCGATTGTTTTTGTAATCTTGGAAGCATGTACAGCTCCAATAGAACCGATGGCTTCACTGCTTTGAACTGCTGCAAATGCCAAACGACCGAATGCGGCGCCATATCCGGTAAGAACACCGTCTCCGGCGCAGACCCCATCACCTGGCATTGAATAAGCAAATGTTTGCACAAATGTATCTTCGTCAAAGATTGATTTCCACTTGGTTTGCTCCATAACTCCACCTCATTTATTGATCAATACTATAAATCAAAATCAAATTAATAATACAAAATTTTTGTTAAAATGTCAATTATCCTACCGACATTAAACAAACATCCGAAAAATATCATTGGCATAATCCAGCCCCTTGATTGTTAATGATAAATTATCTGCTATCAGTCCTTTCTCCATTAAGTAATCCAGATCGCGGCAGAAATCTTTCTCCATATTTTGTTGAAAAATCGTTTGATATAAATTGGGATTCGGTCCTTTCAATAAACGAAATCCCAACATCATATATTCTTTTTTTTGTTCATTTTGAGAAAGGATTTCTTCTTCGTCTGTTGTCAAAGGATTCCGGATATATTGCGCCAAATGCACGCAATTTCGCCGACGAATAAACGAACTTGAAGAATCCGGTGAAGGTAAATAAGATGCACTGCCCAATCCTACACCCAAATACGGTGCACATTGCCAATATTTCATATTATGCTTACACGCATATCCCGGCAATGCGTAATTCGAAATCTCGTAATGATGAAAACCGGCACTTGTTAA
>JAZRHX010000324.1:0-1217 GCA_045644985.1 Clostridia bacterium
TGACGTTGTCCACGTGTGTCTGCCCCATTATCTTCATCCTGTTGTTTCGAAAGAGATGCTGGAACAAGGAATCCACGTACTTTGTGAGAAGCCTGCCAGCATTCGTTTGGAGGATACGATATCCAATATTGAACTTGCTAGGAAGATGGGTGTTCAGTACGGTATTATTTTCCAGTGCCGTTACAATACGGCTTCTAAATTGGTGAAGCAGTATATTGAAGACGGCACGCTGGGTAAAGTAATTTCCGCCCGCTCTGTTCTTACTTGGTGTAAGCCGGATACCTATTATAGCCTGTCCGACTGGAAAGGTACCTGGGACAAAGAAGGTGGCGGTGTTGTGATTGACCAAGCCATTCATTCTATGGACTTGGTGAACTGGTTTATCGGCGCAAATCCTGTTTCCGTGTACGCCCACTTGGATAACCGTGGACACGAAATTATGGAAGTGGACGATAGCGCTGAGGGATATATCAAGTACGACAATGGTGCCACGTACGGTTTCTGGGCTATGAACAACTACGGTTGCGATGAACCCATTGAAATTCGTTTGCTTTGTGAACACGGTAAAGCGGTGCTTTCCTATGATGAAGCGATTATTACCTTGAATGACGGCACGGTGATTCGTCGGGATCAGAGTACCGTGGATCAAATGGAATATGAGAACAGCAAGAAATACTGGGGGAGCCAGCACGTGACCCAAATTCGTCAGTTCTACAATAGCGTATTAGGGAAAGAAACTTTGGAAATCAGTGGAGAAGAAGCTCTCAAGATTCAAAAGATTGTATGTGCTGTTTATGAAAGTTCCAGACAGGGCAAGCCTGTTTTGTTTGAACAATAAGGAGGTATTAAACCATGAAGAAAGGTACAAGTATTTGGGTATTTCCGGGAGACTGTCCCTTGGAAACGTGCTTTGATGCGGCTAGCGAAGCCGGATTTGATGGTGTAGAGCTTGCTCTTGGAAGTAATGGCATTACGGAAGATACTACGGATGCACAGTTGGATGAAGTGAAAGCCCTTGCGGAGAAATATGGCATTGAGCTTTACAGCATTGCCTGCGGATTGTTCTTCGATATTGCCCATTCTGCCAATGACGCGGAGGTTCGCGCTCATGCGCAGCGCCTGGTAAAGAAAGAAATCGATATTGCGGCATATCTGGGTTGTGACACGGTGTTAGTTGTTCCGGGCGCTGTAAGCTGTCCTTGGAATCCCGGAATTGA
>JAZRHX010000325.1:0-2050 GCA_045644985.1 Clostridia bacterium
CTTCTTTCTGGCTCTGCGCGGTCTTGCACTCTTAGAATCGCCTTTATCGTAACCTTCTTTATCTTTCTTTGCATAAGGCATAATACACTGCCTCCTTTCTAACCTTCTGAATCAACTGTTCCAAATTCTATTTCAATCAAAAAGGAACATTGTCATCATCATCAATGGAGAAATAACCGTCTCCACCAAATGAATCGCCACCGGCATTCGAATTTCCTTGAGACGTTTGTGCGGGACGTGATGTACTCTGGGGTACAGAAGGCGCCGGCGCAAAACCATTTTGATAGCCACCGTCTTGCTTCTTACTTTCGCAAAACTCAACTTCATCCACAATAACTTCAGTTGCGTAATGTTTCTTGCCCTCGTTATCATCCCAGCTTCTGGTTTGAAGAGATCCTATAATAGCAATACGGCTACCTTTGGTAAAATACTTACTGATAAATTCCGCTGTTTGACGCCATGCGACAATCGGAATAAAATCTGCGGAAGGCTGATTCTCGGATTTAAAGCGACGATCTACCGCAATGCTTGTCTGACATACTGCCGTATTATTTCCTGCAGTATAACGAAGCTCCGGATCTCTTGCCAATCTACCAATAAGAATTACTTTATTCATACCATAGCCCCCTTACAAACTCCAAACAACATCGTGTCTGTAACAAAAAGTCCTTAACAAATCTCTTAAACATCCTTACGTGTAATCATATGACGCATAACACTGTCCGAAATCTTCATCACACGATCCAATTCAGCCGGAAATTCTGTATTTGCCTCAAATTCGGAAACAACATAATAGCCTTCCGTATAATCCTGAATCGGATACGCAAGGCGACGCTTTCCCCACTCGGCAAATGTCTCAACGGTTCCGGCACCTTCCAGCATTGCTTTGAATTTCTCAACAGTTGCCTTGGTGTCTTCTTCATTGAGTTCCGGGTTGATAATGAACATTACTTCATATTTATTCATTTCAATTTCACCTCCTTCTGGACTAAACGGTTCTGCAATCGTATGCAGAACAAGGAATAGCACTCAAGCAGTATAGCATACCACTTAAAGAATTGCAAGTTCTTTTTTAAATCCGCTCGTTAAGATTTCAAGACCATTTTCCCTGCAGAGCACCAAATCTTCAATGCGCACGCCACCTAAACCTTCTATATACACTCCCGGTTCAACACTAAATACCATACCCGGCATAATGGGGGTATTATTTCTTCGACTAACAGAAATCCCTTCGTGAATTTCAACACCAACACCATGGCCCAAGGCATGACAAAAATAATCGCCGTATCCGCTATCCAAAAGTATATTGCGCGCAATTCCATCTACTTCGGAAGCTTTCATACCAACAGAAAAGCCATCAATCGTAGCAGTTTGCGCTTTTAACACAGCATCATACACCTTAACAAGTTCAGAAGATGCATCTCCAATAAAAAAAGTACGGGTCATATCCGAACAATAACCTTCGTAAACAGCGCCAAAATCGATTGTAACCGCATCGCCATATGCCAGTAGTTTCGGCGACGCAAGACCGTGCGGAAGTGCACCGCGAAGACCGGAGGCAACAATTGTTTCAAAAGATGCACCGG
The DNA here is from genome assembly GCA_045644985.1 of Clostridia bacterium. Classification (GTDB taxonomy): domain Bacteria; phylum Bacillota; class Clostridia; order UBA1212; family UBA1255; genus RGIG9099. The sequence goes on from JAZRHX010000325.1 coordinate 1,587, forward strand.
AAGCACCATTCTTCCGCATACGATACTCAAGTTCTAAACCAACGTCCCGTTCAGAAACACCCTCCCTAATAAAAGGAATTGTTTCATGTAAGGATTGAACTGCAATATCGCACGCTTTTTGTATACATCGAATTTCTGCATCATCTTTATAATTCCGTAGTTTTGTAACGTGATTTTCTAGTGGAATTTGTTGAATATCCGGAAATTTTCGTCGAAATCCGGCCCAAAAGGCATAAGAAACGGTGTAATTTTCAAAGCCAACAGCATAAATTTCTTTATCTAATAGATATTTTCCCAATGAAGAAATATCGTTGGCAGAAGTTCCTAATATTTTGTACCCAGAACACTGTTCAGCCACCTGCAAGGTATAACGTGAATCCGTCAAAATCCACGCATCATACTGCGTAATCAGCAAGTTGGCATCCCCACGGCTGCCGGCAAATCCGGATAAATAAAAGACATTC
>JAZRHX010000326.1:0-1963 GCA_045644985.1 Clostridia bacterium
CACAGAACGACATGGCTACGATCCGACTTGTTGTTCCAAAACAATATTTTCGGTTTGTTCGCACAAAAAGGCGATTCTTTCCAGCAATGCCAACCGCAACATTTCCGGAAAAGCGCCCAATTCCGGAATGGTAAGAGCATGGTATTCTTCATAACAATCCGCATACCGAATAATGTTATCTCTAGTAGCCTGTCCCTCGGTATTCAGTACAATGAACAGTGTAGCAAGATAGGCTGGATGTTTGTCTTTTCCCATTCGTTTATGTTTTGGACTCTCCAGAATTTCTGTCCATTCTTTCACCATATAATAATTATCGTAAATCCACTCTTCCGACGGGTAAAAAGATTCTTTAGACTCCCCTTTAGTCTTTACACGACGATAGGTCTTCCCAATGGTCGTCATCATTCGCCCAACATCCGGAATGCGCCGTTTCCCGTATTGTTTGATAAACTCGTAATAATCCACCCTATACCTCACCGTTCGACTTTGTATAATTTTGATGATAGTATAATCGGTATGCTGTTTTTTTATGTACAAGGCCTTTTGTGGAAGGCCAAAAGAAAGATTGCATTACGCCTTTTTTCTTAATTTTGAAACATCCCCCGGATACATGGCGCTGTAAATGCGAAGGGGATTTAATTCGTATTCGTCCCCTAGGTTTCGCGAAAGCAACGTGTCCACCGTTACAAATATATAACCTTCTTTTGCCAAGATATCCATAGCCTTCAGAGCAGCATCTACCGACGTGGCGTAATTGTCATGAAGCAGAATAATAGAACCGTCTTTAGCATTTTGTGTAATTTTTTTTACCATTGCATCCACATCCCTGCATTGCCAATCCCGGGTATCTACGCCACTCCAACAAACGGTAATCATTGGGGCTGCAATTTCCCGTATCCAGGGCGCTGTCATTTGTCCGCCTCCTGGAGGACGCATGTAGCGAGGAGCCTCTCCCGTAATATTTTGAATAATATGGCTGGCTTTTTCTAATTCTTGTGTCACACGACTTTTGGAGGCTGTGGTCAAGTAACAATGGGAATAAGTATGATTCCCAATTTCATGACCTTCTTTATGCATACGGCAAATCAATTCAATGTTTAGGTCCGTTCGTACATCTTCCTTGGCAGCATCAATTTTAGAAGCGATCACAAAAAACGTAGCTTTTGCGTTACGTGCTTCCAATCCATCTAAAAGTCTTTTTGTTTGAACAGGGTTCGGTCCGTCATCAAAAGTAAAGGCAATCATTTTTTGTGTAGATTCCATCCCACAAACCGGCGTGCTTCCCACCGTGCAATGAAGACATACAAGAATAAACCACAATAATCCAGTTATACGTCTTATCAAGCTCTCGCCACCTTTCTGTGTAAAAATAAAATATCTGCAAATGGTATTGTGGCATCGCTATGCATCTTATAAACTGGGAAAATTCGTATAAAAATGATTTTAAAAAAGTGAGCTTGGATTTAATCAAGCGGAGCGGGCATAGCAAGTCACTTTTATAGTGCCTCTGCCCAGCCCAATATGGTAGCAGAAATTTCAAACATAATCGCCGTACAAACAATTTTGCCTGCGGAAGTAATTCCGCAGGCAATGTATCCCTGAAATATAAAATTAAGTGAAATCAAGTCAAACATCTAAATTGTGTAGCATATTCTGCACTCAATTGACAACTACGCTCCGCGGGTGCAACCACGATCACACGCGCATGCATCAATCAATTTGCAACTGTGCTACTCGAACAAATATTGTCCGAATTATTCCGCAGCCTCTTCCGAAACTTCCGGCATAGCCTGAAGCTTAGATGCGAGAATATCACCGATAGAAGTACCCATGGATGCAGGCTCATTGTTTACTACGATTTCGTCCTCATCCTTCTTTGCCTTCTTCTCGCCCTTTACGCCCTTGCCTTTCTTTCTTTCCTTCTTCTCAGGAACAAAGTCGGATCGTAGCCATGTCGTTCTGT
>JAZRHX010000327.1:0-3496 GCA_045644985.1 Clostridia bacterium
TATCAGGATAGCTGGGAGCGTTTGCTTCGGGATGAAATCGTTCCTGACTTTATTGTCCTAAACTCCATTAATGAATACGCGGAGCAAACGGCAATTTGGCCGGCAGATACGTCCGGATTCCCCGCAAACAACCCCGTCGAAGGGTGGCTGAATCCGCAAGGGGAGGAAGATCCGTATCTGTACTGGAATATGACCAAGAAATATATCGAGAAATACCGTCTGGGAGATCGGATTTAAAGGAAGGAGCAGTCGATTATGAAGAAAAGCAGAATTTTAATCGGGTTCATTGCACTTATGCTGACGCTGGTTACGTTGGTGGCTTGCGGAGGGGGTACGAAGACCGGTCCCTCTGCGACTCCGGATGTAACGTTAGAAGCTACGGATCAGCCCGGCGCAACAGGCGGGACGGCGAGTAAGCCCGCAACTTCGACTACGCAAAAGCCGTCAGCAACTCCAAAACCATCGACAACTCGAACACCGTCAGCAACCCCAAAACCATCGACAACTCGAACACCGTCAGCAACCCAAAAACCTGGTGGCACTACCTTAAAGGATGTTCGTACCAAGACGAAAGTGGGTGCGTGGTATAGTCTTTGGTACGACAGCTTGGAGGAGAATAGTTTCTGGGATTCTGTGAAGAACGATTTTGGTGAACCAATTCCGATTTTATATAAGCCCTTGCTTCCGGACGGAACCTTTGGACGCTATGACTCCAATGATTCTCAAGTGATACAATTTCATTTACAGGAGATTACCAAAGCCGGCATTGATTTCTTGATTTTTGACCAAACGAACAAAATTCAAAGAAAGAATGCCGAGGGCAAGGAATGGATCAGTATTAATTCAATCAAGATGGCAAAAGCCATTTGGAAGTGGAATCAAGTAGAGGGAAACCGAAAGATTCAGTACTGCTCTGCAATTGGGGCTTATGCCAGTGTGGATGAAACGGGTGCGTCTTTGAAAGAAAAGGATTTCGCCCATATCGAATCGGAGGCCAAGCTACTTTATGAGTACTATTTGAGCCAGAGATGGGGTACGGAAACGGATCACGTTTACGTAGACGGAAAGCCTCTTTTGATACTCTTTACCATTACGCAGAAGGAATGGGAAGGTTACGCTAAGAATCACAAGACACCTTATGTGGATAAATTCACTTTACGCTTTGCCATCGGTCATGCCTATGACCCCGGTCTTTGGGGCTGGGTAATCCCTAAGGCACAGGTAACGGAAGATGTGGTTGCCATTAGCCCCGGCTGGTTTAAATTAAATCATCCCCTAGAGAAAGTGTACAGAAACAGAGGCGAGACGTACAAAACCCAGTGGCAAACCATATTGAGTTCGAAGATAACGCCTAATTTCATTGTGATTAACTCCATTAATGAATATGCGGAACAAACGGCAATCTGGCCGGCAGATACTTCCGCATTCCCTGCGAACAATCCCGTTGAACGTTGGCTGAATAAAGACGGGAAAGAAGATCCCTATCTGTACTGGAACATGACCAAGGAGTATATTCAAAAGTATCGAAATGGGGACAAGAAATGAATACACTAAAGAAATTTATTCGGGCAACGGACACATACAATACATTTGAACAAAATGTACCGGCACCTTATCTGCGAAAGTCCTTTGTAGCGAAGGAAGCGACAGAGGCACAGATTGTTGTGGCATCTTGCGGCTTCTACGAACTTTATGTAAACGGAACACGCTATACCAAAGGTTTTCTGGCGCCCTACGTTTCGAATCCGGATGATTACATTTACTGTGATGCATATACGGTCTGTTTACAAAAAGGGGAGAACGTCATCGGGCTTCTTTTGGGAAACGGCTTTCAAAATAACCCCGGTGGTCACATCTGGAAGTTTGATACGGCGCCTTTCAGGAGCGCACCTTTGGTGGGACTGACTGTGCATTTTACTTACAGCACCGGCGAAACCGTCTTTATCGAAGCGGATGAAACTTTCAAAGTGGCGGAATCCCCCATTCGAAGCGACGATTATCGCTTCGGTGAGTATTATGATGCCAATTTTGAAATTCCAGGATGGAACGTACCGGGCTTTGATGACGGGGCTTGGAAGCATGCAGAGGAAGTTACACAGCCAAAAGGAGACTTGCGCCTGTGCGAAGCGGAACCTATCGTGGCAGCGGAGGAAATGAAGCCTGTTGCTATTGTACAAGAAGGTGATGCCTATATTTACGATTTTGGTGTCAATCATACAGGCTTTTGCCGCTTGCAAGTACAAGGCCGAAAAGGGCAGAAAATCGAACTGCAACACGGAGAAACGTTGGTTGATGGTCGTTTTGACGTGGCCAACGTTTGGTTCGTGCGAGAATTTTGGCAGCGAGATAAAGAAATTGTCCATAAAGACACCTATGTATGTAAGGGTGAAGGCACTGAAATCTATATGCCCACCTTTACTTATCACGGTTTCCGCTACGTGAAAGTTTCCGGCATTACTCCGGAGCAGGCCACAGAAGACTTGCTTACCTACGTGGTAATTCATTCGGATTTGAAATCCCGCGGGGCCTTTACCTGTTCTGCTGAGATTGCCAATCGGTTACAGGCAATGACTAGGCGCAGCGATATTTCTAATTTCCACTATTTTCCCACCGATTGTCCCCACAGAGAGAAAAATGGCTGGACTGCGGATGCGGCTCTTTCCAGTGAACAAATGTTACTCAATTTCACGCCGGAAGTGAGCTATCGGGAATGGATGCGCAATATTTGTAAAGCTCAGGATGCTCGCGGCGCTCTGCCCGGCATTATTCCTACAGGTGGATGGGGATTCCAATGGGGCAACGGCCCTGCTTGGGACAGCGTGCTGGCTTATTTGCCTTATTATACATACGTGTATCGAGGGGAAACGGAGATAATCCGGGAGTCTGCAGATTCCTTTGTGGCTTATTTACAATATCTAACTACCCGGGCAGACGAAAAAGGCCTGCTGCACATTGGTCTTGGGGATTGGTGCCACGTAGGGGGAATTCCTCCTAAAGCACCTTTAGAAGTGACGGATACGATTATGGGAATGGATATTGCCGGTAAAATGGCGGTGATGTTCGACGCGGTGGGCATGAACAAACAACGCGATTTTGCCAAGGCGGTTGCAAATGACTTTAAGCAGGCCATCCGTACCCATTTGATTGATTTTGACACCATGCTTGTATCCGGCACTTGTCAGACTAGTCAGGCCATGTGTTTACATTACGGTGTGTTTGAGCCATCTGAGCAAGAGGCGGCTTTCTCTCGGTTGCTTGAAATGGTGCACCAGGCCGACGATCACTTTGACGTGGGTGTACTTGGAGGAAGAGTAATCTTCCATGTACTGTCTAAATTTGGTTACAGCGATCTTGCGTATAAAATGATTACACGGGAAGATTTTCCGTCCTACGGATACTGGATCGCACAAGGCGCTACCACCTTATGGGAGAGTTTTGATCAAAACCGTGTAGATTCACAAAACCACCATTTCTGGGGAGATATCAGCGCCTGGTT
>JAZRHX010000328.1:0-3337 GCA_045644985.1 Clostridia bacterium
TTTATTTCTGTAATGACCGTTCAAGCAGAAGTAACGGTATGCAAGCGGATTAAAGCCACGCTCAATCAAAGTATCAATCGTATAGGTATTGCCTAAACTCTTAGACATCTTACCGTTATCCACAAGCAAGAACTCTGCATGCATCCAATAATTTACCGTCTTCTTGCCGGTCAGCGCCTCAGACTGAGCAATTTCATTCTCGTGGTGAATCGGAATATGGTCTACACCGCCGGTATGAATGTCCAACAGGTCTCCCAAATATTGTCTGGACATCTGAGAACACTCAATATGCCAGCCGGGATATCCCATACCCCAGGGGCTGGGCCACTGCATAATGTGCTCTTTAGGCGCTTTCTTCCAAATGGCAAAATCTGCAGGATGACGCTTTTCTTCATTAATGCCCACGCGCTCGCTACCGCCTGCCAACTGCTCGTCTAACTTAGCGCGGGAAAGCTTGCCGTAACCGGGGAACTTACCAATATCATAGTAAATACCGTCGCTGGTTTCATAGCCGTAGCCTTTCTCGCAGAGGGCCTCTACGTACTCGATCATACCGTCTATATGCTCCGTAGCCTTGGCAATGATTTCGGGACGGTCAATGTTGAGCCGATCCAAATCCTTAAAGAAGGCGTCCGTGTAAAATGCTGCAATTTCATAGGGAGATTTCTGCGCCTTAGCTGCAGCCTTCGCCATCTTGTCTTCCCCGCTGTCTCCATCGGAAGTAAGGTGGCCTACGTCCGTAATATTCATAACGTGCTTCAAGGTATATCCCTCGTGCTTCAAGACTCTTCTCAAAGAGTCCATGAAAATATACGTACGCAAATTACCAATATGTGCATAATTATATACTGTAGGTCCACAGGAATAAATCTTGACTTCATTGCCCTCTACGGGCTTAAATTCTTCTTTGCTTCTGGAAAGTGTGTTATAAACTTTCATCTTTACTCGTCTCCTTTATCCTTTAGCTGCTTCTTAAGCTGCTCGATTTCTTCTCTCAGTCCTGCCAATTCCTTGGCGAAAGGGTCTCCTTCCACACGCTGGTTCAATTCCATAGACGGAACACGTTCGCCGGCAATCTTGATAACTTTCGCCTTCACACCAGTTACCGTCGCTCCTTCCGGCACGTCGTCTAGCACAATAGAGCCGGCACCGATCATAGCATTATTTCCAATAGTCACCGGACCTAACACCTTGGCCCCCGCACCAATTAGTACGTTGTCGCCTACAGTGGGGTGGCGTTTACAGTGCTTCACTCGTCCCGTACCGCCTAACGTTACCTGATGGTAAATGGTGCAGTTATTGCCAATGATCGCGGTCTCACCGATTACAACGCCTTTACCGTGGTCAATGAACAACCCGTCTCCAATGGTAGCTGCCGGGTGAATTTCTACACCGGTACGTCTTGACGCAAGCTGGGACACCCATCTTGCCAAGAAGAACAGGTGAATTTTGTAAAATGCTTTGGATATCTTATGATAGATCAGCGCATGAAAACCGGGATACAAGCAGAACACTTCAAAGGCATTCCGTGCCGCAGGGTCACGTCTTGCAATCGACTTTGCGTCCTTAATCAATCCCATTTTATCGCCTCCTATCTCTCTCATGTATATACTATGTACATACATGGGTTATTGTACCACAAAAGAAGGTGGAAAAGCAACGCCATTTCCACCTTCTTCTACTTGATTCCCGGAGAACAATCTACTCTACTATACGGCTTCTCCACCAGCTTCTTGATACTCAACCAAAGCACGTACCGTCAAAGTTGTCCGTTGGTTTTGGATCACCCCCAACGCTTCTACATTAGACTCCATTTGTATCAACTTTCCTTCATGGAAAACAACGGTAATAACTTGCTTTGTAGAATACAAACGACCTGAATTTTCGGCGTAAAATGCTTCGATTTCCGCCATATTGCAATACGCCACTTTTAATCGATATTGTCCATCTTCTAACTTTGTAATATCGTAGATGGTGGATGTATCATATTGTCCATTATTCAAAAGTGCTTCCAAGTATTTCTCTGCATCTTCTTCCGATACAAAGACTTCTTTCGACTCACCGTTTGCCGACACCGTCTGTTTACCGTGTGCATAAACAATATCCATAGGCGTACCATCATAGTCCACATCTATATTATAATATAACTTTCCATTCTTACGACCGAAAGAAACTCGGTCTACTTCCTGGAAAAGCTGTTCTTCTCCGTTGCTCTTAACTGTCTGATCAATACTTAACGTAAATTTACCGTCTTTCTGCTTTTGAAAATCTTCTAACTGATTCGCAACTTCCTCTAAAATATAAATATCGTCCACTTCCGTATACGTATCTGCTTGTATTTTTCTGGGGTTGGCAACGGCCTCGTTGTACTTAGAGAACGTACTGGTAGCTTTGAAGATAACGTCCGAACCTGCCTCTTCCTTAAAAACGAAGTTGATTTCTAGACTTTTCACACGAAAAGACGCATCTGCAGTTACCAAAATATTCATATCCTCAACAAAATCAACCAATTCAAATTCCCCAAAAATACTCTCCAACAAGCTATCCATCAACTTCTTTGTGTATCCGGAAAATTTCAAAGACCATGTGCCATCTTTCTCGTGAACGAATTCTTTTTTTGTACAATTCGCCAAATCCATAGAAGTTAAAACGGTATCCCCAATAATCGCTTCCTCAAACGTCTCAAAGGTCGCATCAGAGCAAATCTTTCTGCTATATTCATTTGCTTTATCGAAAAGATACAGCTTGCCGTTATAATATGCCCGAACTTGTTCTATGGAATTTTTATATGAATACTCTTGGCAACGTACAGTGACTTCCTCCTGCATATAAGAATATGGTTCTCCCTCCAAAGATGTATAAACTGAATAACTATCTCCGGTCGCATCAAACCGAAGACCTTGTGTATAAAAAACTGTCCGAAGGCTTCCTTCTTCCACATAATTATCCAAAGACTCCATCGTTTCAGCAATTTTATTCCATAAATCATCGCTGTCTTTGGGCGTAAAATCTCCTTCTTTATGACATCCAAAACAAAAAGCAATTAACATACAAAACAATACACAAACAGCAATACGGATTTTCTTCATCACGATTCCTCCTTGAAACGGGTTGTACATATTCATTTCCATTTCTTTCTGAGTTTCATTTTAGCATGTTTATGCAGAATTGACAACATTTGAATATATCTATAAAAAATAACTATACAAAAAACCGACCCGGCAAAGCCGAGTCGTTTTTTGATTTAGCAATGGTTTAGGTTGCTTATTGTGTTCTAAGATTATTCAATAATCTTAGAAACAGCACCAGCACCTACGGTTCTACCACCTTCACGGAT
>JAZRHX010000329.1:0-8625 GCA_045644985.1 Clostridia bacterium
GGAGGGACCTAAATAATAACGAATCCGATCCTGTTCAAAGCGGCTTTGCAAAGCACACAAAGGACATTCACAGGGCTTTTCGTAAACTTCCGTAACGGGTATGGTATAAATTGTATCTTGCATATCCATGCTCCTTCATAAAATTACACTTGTGCTTTTGGGCGAAGAACAATGCCCTGCACGGTAAGCACCACCGCGGTTGTATTTAGCGAGGTATATTTGTCCAGTTCCTGAATAATCTTCTCCCGCAGGCCTTCCAATACTTGAGGAATATTTGATCCATAATAAAGGACCAAATCCATTTCCAAACGAACACCATTTCTGGTTTTCTCCGCACGAAAACGAGTAATTTTATAAACGTGCTCATCCGGGAGCGTAATGTGCTCCACCAACTGATAAAGAGTGTAATCCGAAATAGTGTATTTGCCTAAATAACTGTACGTAGGACGAATAACTGATTTCTCCCCCATGGTTTCGTAAACGCCCGTACCTCTTCGTCTTAAAATATTTAAGGGATCCAACATGAGCCCGGAGAAATCTTTCTTCAGTTCCATCGTGGGCACAGGAATAACGTGCTTTCCCTGTACTTTCCGGGTATGAAGCGCCTGTTGAATTTCATAGGGACTGGAAATATCTTGAATGTAAATCGTTTCATCCACACCGGAGAATCCCAAACGGCCGGCAATCTTCTTGACCATACCATCCGAAGTACCCAGTATCAGCAATCGTTTGGCGCCACACTGTTTCAGTTGCTGTGCAATTTCAAAGGCATGTTTATCATCGGTTAATACAGCAGTCTTCACAGCACCGATACGAGTCTGTTCTTTCTTGGCAGACTTTCCTGCCAGTACGGCATTTCCTTTAATCAGCAGGCCATCGTCAATGACGTAGTCAATATTATGTTCTTTCGCAACCCATAGCGCACGATGGCTTTTGCCGGTACCGCTGGGGCCTACCAACGCACATATATACATGGACCTGCCTCCTTTCTGTTCTTTTATTGTATCGCGGCTCTACCGGGAAGTCAAATGACAAAAAATACTTTTTCTACACGATTTTTTCACAAATGTGTGGTAAAATGTTTTTATAGACTATGGCGACAGGGCGTCGCCCTTTTACGGAGGAATTAAAGAATGGCGAAAGATAAACAAAAGAAACGACCCCCGGTGTTTATTTATTATATTATAATGATTGCGGTTGTTTTGTTGATTACCACCGTGCTGGTACCGCAATTGACAGCACCTTCTTATGAGCAGATCACCTACACAGAATTCACGCAAATGCTGGGTGAAGATAAGATTGACGTGGTGGAATTGGATAAAGCCAAGAACAAAATCACCATCAAGCCAAAGGATTTTAAGAAGACTAATAAGTATTACTATACGGGTATTCTAGCCGTAGAAGATACGGAATTGGTGACGTTGCTCAAAGAATCCAAAGTAGACTATCTTTCCCCTATCGCGGAACAGTCTTCCTTTTTGGAGGCTATTCTTTATTACATTGCACCCGTTGCCATATCCTGCCTTCTCTTGTTTATTGTAATGAAAGTAATGACCAAGAAGATGGGTGGCGGTGTGATGTCCTTCGGCAAATCCACCAGTAAGATTTACGCAGAGAAATCCACAGGAAAGACTTTTGCCGACGTAGCCGGTCAGGACGAAGCAAAGCAATCTCTGGTAGAGATTATTGATTTCCTAAACAATCCGGAGAAATATACCGAAATTGGTGCCAAGCTTCCCAAAGGCGCTTTATTGGTAGGCCCTCCCGGAACCGGCAAGACCTTGCTCGCAAAAGCTGTAGCCGGCGAAGCCAAGGTTCCCTTCTTTTCTCTGTCCGGTTCTGAATTTGTAGAGATGTTCGTGGGTGTAGGTGCCTCTCGTGTGCGCGACTTATTCCGCCAGGCCGTAGATAACGCCCCTTGTATTGTATTTATTGATGAAATTGACGCCATCGGCAAGAGCCGTGACAATGCATTAGGTTCCAATGACGAGCGGGAGCAAACACTGAACCAATTGCTCGCCGAGATGGACGGATTTGATTCCTCTAAAGGCGTAGTTATCTTAGCTGCGACCAACCGTCCGGAAGTGCTGGATAAGGCACTCCTTCGTCCAGGCCGTTTCGACCGTCGTATCATCGTGGATTTGCCGGATCAGGAGGGGCGTGTGGCCATTTTACAAGTCCACGCCAAGCACGTAAAGATGGAGCCGGACGTAAATTTCGAACTGGTTGCCCGGGCTACTCCCGGTGCCTCCGGAGCAGATTTAGAGAACATTATTAACGAAGCCGCTTTAAGAGCCGTTCGCGCCCAGAAAACGTTGGTTAGCCAGAAAGAGCTGGACGAAGCTATCGAGGTAATCTTGGCCGGGGAAGAAAAGAAGAATCGGGTGATGTCTGACCGCGAGAAGAAGATTGTAGCATACCATGAAACCGGTCACGCCTTGATAACTGCTTTTGTTACCCAATCCGAACCGGTGCACAAGATCACCATTATTCCTCGTACTTCCGGCACTTTAGGATACGTGATGCACGTAGCCAAGAAAGAGAAAGTGCTTTTCACCAAAGAAGAGCTCCTAAATGAAATCACCATTCTCTCCGGTGGTCGTGCCGCAGAGCAGGTGGAATTTGGCAGCATCACAACCGGGGCCTCCAACGATATCGAGCGGGCCTCTCAAATGGCTCGTTCCATGGTAACCCAATACGGTATGACAGAGCGCTTTGGATTTGTAAACTGGGAGAAGAAGAATAGTATGTATCTGCTCAGCAGCACAACCACCAACTGTTCCGACAGTACTGCATCTCAAATTGATGCAGAAATTCAAGCTATTACCAAGTCTTGCTACGACCGCGCGGTAGAATTACTGGCGACCCACAGGGAAACTTTGGACAAATTAGCTGCTGTTTTGTTTGAGAAAGAGAATATTACCGGGGAGCAGTTTATGGAATTGCTTCGTGCGTTTGAGCCGGATATTGCTGCAGAGATTGATAAGAAAACAGCAGAAGATAAAGCGGAGGGAGGTCAGCCGTGAGCCCAACGATTGCCACCGTTACCTTAAATCCAGCCTTGGACGTCCACTATACGTTAAGTGAATTTATTTTGGGCAAGGAGAATCATCCGGAAGCGCAGAAGAAATTAGCCGCCGGCAAAGGGGTCAATATTTCCAGGGTCTTAAAGCGTCATGGGATAGACGCACCCGCCTATATGTTGATGGGTAAAGAAAACGGCTCGGAATATTTTCGGTTATTGGAGCATTACGGTGTTCCCTATGGGTACATAGAAGTTCCCGGCAGTGTGCGAGAGAATCTCTCTATGAATTGTCCCGACTTGCATCAAGAAACACGTATTTGTATGAAAGGCTTCTCAGTTACACCCGAAGATGGTTTGGCATTGATTCGTTTAGTAATGGAGCAAGTACCGGCAAGTACGTACATTGCACTGTGCGGCAGCTTACCCGTAGGGATTCTCGGAACAGATTTTGTAAGATATTGTAAGCTATTGCAAGATGCCGGTTACTTTGTCATTGTAGACTGCCCTTCTTTAAGTCTAGCGGAGCTACGAGAAATTCACCCTTGGTTGATTAAACCCAACGAGAAAGAAGCCATGGCTTTGTTAGGGATTGCAGAAAAGATTGATGGTGAAGAAGTCGCAAGAAAGCTCACAGAAATCTTCCCCCAAGTCATTGTGAGTTTAGGGGCGAACGGTCTTGTGTATGCAAATAAAGACGTGGTACTGCGCAAATCTGCACTTCCTACCCAAGTATACACCACAGTAGGGGCAGGAGACAGCTTGGTAGCAGGATTCTTATTCGGGATGGTAAATGCACAAGGGGATGTGGACAAAGCACTGGATTATGGGCTCCGGTTTGCAGCAGAGACATGCAGTGGAATTTGACAATTCATCCATTTTACCGTATACTTTAAACAGATGATAGCGTTGCAGAAACCCGCGAGGCCTGTGACCGAGGGAGTTCCTGCGGGGGCTCCCTTTTTGCTTACCCGGAGGTAGATTATGGCAAAAAATTTCCTAAACCACCAACAGCAATTAACGCGTTTAGTCGAAGAGAAGAATTTGATTGTGGCGGATCCAATTTACGCAGAAGAAATGCTGAAACAAATTGGGTATTTTCCCTTAATCAGTAGTTACAAGAGTCCTTTCAAGAATCCCACCACCGGCAAATACCGAGATGGTATCCGTTTTGAAGATTTGGTTTATTTATATAAATTCGATGAGAATCTGCGAGAACTTTTTCTTAAATATATATTAAAGGTAGAGTGTCATCTGAAATCTTTGATTGCCTACTATTTCACGGAGAAATACGGCGACCGCCAAGCCGCGTACTTAAATCCCGACCATTTTACCACCGCCCCCGGACGAAGGTCCCAAGTTTTGTACATGGTGGATCAGCTCGCTCGCCTGCTTTCCGAAGGCAACGATTCCCGCTATATCGAGGAGCGGAAGAAGTCCTACGGAAACGTCCCTTTGTGGGTGCTGATCAACGGTCTCACCTTCGGCATGCTGACGAAACTGTATTCTGTGCTGACGCCGGATTTGAAAGTAAAGGTATCTAAGAATTTTTCCGAGGTGAACGAGAAGCAGCTAGAGCAGTTCTTAAGTGTGATGACCAAGTTCCGAAACGTGTGCGCCCACAACGAACGTTTGTTCTCCTATCAGGCCAACCGGGATATTCCTGATATGCCCCTGCATTTTAAGCTAGGAATCCAGCAGCGGGGCGTACAGTTCATCTGCGGCAAACGGGATTTGTTCTCCATGGTGGTCGCTTTCCGGTATTTGCTCCCGGAGAATGATTTCAAGAAATTTAAACGGCATTTTACCCTGATCTTGCGCCATTACCACACCTACAGCAAGACCCTCTCCCGGGAGGAGCTGCTTGGGATGATGGGCTTTCCGGTAAAATGGCATTTAATTGGCAGAAAGTGAGTTCGTTATGATGAAACCTGCAAAAATTATCGTCCTTGCGGGACAGTCTAACGCCGTAGGCGTGGGATATTGTGCCTATTTGAAGCATCATTGTACCCCTGAACAGGTGGCGCAGTTTCGTACCGGCTACGCAAACGTTCCGGTGAATTATTTTTCCCACGACCACCGAAGCGGCGGGTTTGTGCCGACGAAGATCGGCGACGCGGAAGCTTCCCGGGATACCTTCGGGCCGGAGGTGGGCATTGCCGGGTGGCTGACGGATCATCCGCAAGAGGATCCCTATTTTATTGTAAAATGCGCCGTAGGCGCTACTTCCCTGCTTCAAGATTGGCACGCGTCTTCCGGCTGGTTATATGAGGCGCTGGTGGCTTTGCTGAAAGAGAGTATTAATCTTTTGGAGGCCCGGGGATACATACCTTCGGTGCAGGCTTTTTGCTGGATGCAAGGAGAATCGGATACTTGCGACGAGGCGGCGGTGTCCGACTACATCGGCAGGTACGACGGATTGCTTTCCGCGTTCAAAGCAGAGTTTGCGCCTTATTTGGAAGATTGTGTATACGTAGATGCGGGCATTAGTGAGATCTGGCCTTTCTATACCCGGATCAATGATGAGAAGGCGGCTTACGCCCAGGGGCGGGATCGGCATTTTTATATAGATACCATTGCCGCCGGTCTTACTACGAAGTATGAGCCGGAGGGCACGCCGGATATTTATCATTATGATTCCGGCAGCGTGCTGAAGTTGGGCGGGTTGTTTGCCCAATATGCTATACGCCCGCCGCAAAAGGAATGGAATGCACTCGGCTGAATTCGGGTTTGGACAATGAAGCGTTTTTTAATGGGTTATTGCCCAAAGTCGACATCGCAGCTTGTGATCAAACTTTCAAGACATGCAAAGGGGCTGTCTCAAAACTATGACTGCATTTTGAAGGGACACCACGTACGTACAATGCGTTCATTTCAAAACCGAAAAATTATCATTTTGGAATGATGATTTTACAAAAATAGTCATACCAAATTGAAGAAAAAGCCAATTTAAAGTGAAAAATAGCGCTTTTGACAATGAAAATTCATATCATTTAGAGGATTTTTGCAAAATAGAGTGAATTGATATTTATAAACATTTGGCCATGTGCAGTAAAAATTTTGTATATGTCCCAAAAAGTTATATTCCAACGACTGATCGGTTATTGCGAACCGCCTTCTCGTTCCCGCCTTGATTTTCGACGAAACACAAAAGGGGCTGTCTCTTAACTTTTGAGACAGCCCCTTTTCGTTGGTGCACCTTCAGGGACTCGAACCCTGGGCCCACTGATTAAGAGTCAGTTGCTCTACCAGCTGAGCTAAAGGTGCTCACTTCTAAGGCGTGTTGGCTTGACACGCAAGCAGTATTATAATCGCAAACGCGAATGGTGTCAAGCCTTTTTTTCACGCTTTACAAAAATTTCACTGTTTCACGCGAACATCCAATTGGTTAAACGGAATGTTCAAACCTTCTTCATCATATACCCGCTTGGTATTCTCCATTAAATCGTAATAAACCGACCAATAATCGCTGCGCTTGCACCACACACGCACCGTGTAGTTCATACTGCTGGCGCCGAATTCCTTTAACCGTACCGTAGGCGCTGCGGTCGCTTCACCTTCCGGGAGCACACCGGGCGTCATTTCTATCGCCCGACACAAAGCTGCCTTTACTTTCTCCATATCATTCTCATAAGAGGTAGGCACCAAAATTTCAACTCTGCGTTGTTCTGCGGTGGAATAGTTAATAATACGATCATTAAAAACTTGACTGTTAGGCACGCTGATCACTTTATTATCCGCAGTACATAACTTAGTATACAACAAACCCGTATCGACTACTGTACCGCCATCATCCCCGGTTTCAATATAGTCTCCAATACGAAACGGATGGTTGCAAATCAAAATAATACCATCAAACAGGTTAGTCAGAATATTCTGTGCTGCCAATGCAAGGGCAGCGCCCACAATACTCATCAATGCCACGAAAGAACTGATTTCTACACCCAGCATACCACAGGCAGTAATAATAAACAGTGTGCACAGAAGAAATTTCACAGCTCGGGCGATCATAATCTGCGCGCCCTTCTCAATCTCATCCGACTTCTTCAATGCACGGCGGGTAATGCGCATAATAATCTTCATGACAATTAAGAATGCAATCAATACCAACACAACGTAAATCAGTCGACTTAACGTCATACCGCCTACTTTTGTATGGTTTAAATAATCCAAAATCTTTTGCAATCGAACAACCTCCCTTTTACAAAAATCCCCAGCCGCCCGCGCGGGCGACCGGGGACATTTAGAATATCGACAACCTTACTTAATGGTGCAAATCCAGCCCTCGGGTGCGGGAATACGACCCATTTGAATACCGGTTAAGGTATCATACAACTTCTGGGTAACAGGTCCCATCTTCTCCATACCTGCAGGGAAACAGATTTCCTTGCCATGGTCCACAATCTTACCAACAGGAGAAATAACGGCTGCGGTGCCGCAAAGGCCGCACTCTGCGAAGTCACCGATTTCATCCAGGGCAATCTTTCTTTCCTCAGTTTCTAAACCAAGATATTCTTTAGCAACTGCCATTAAAGAACGACGGGTGATGGAAGGCAGAATACTGTCAGACTTGGGTGTAATAACCTTGTTGTCTTTGGTTACAAACAAGATGTTGGCGCCGCCGGTCTCTTCAATGTACGTTCTGCTGCCTGCATCCAAGTAAACGTTCTCGTCGTAGCCTTGGTTATGGGCATCTACGATGGCATGAAGGCTCATCGCGTAGTTCAAGCCACCTTTAATGTGACCGGTACCTCTGGGGGCTGCGCGGTCGAAATCGCTGATGCGTAGCGTAAGCGGACGAACGCCACCCTTAAAATAAGGACCTACAGGGGTAACCAAAATTCTAAACTGATATTCCGTAGCCGGTTTAACGCCGATAACTGCATTGGAACCGTACATATACGGACGAATGTACAACGTTGCACCGGAGCCGTAAGGCGGTACGAAATCTTCGTTAGCAAGCACCACTTTCTTCACAGCCTCAATAAATTTATCCTGCGGGAAAACGGGCATTTCCAAACGCTTTGCCGAATCTTCCATACGCTGTGCGTTGAGGTCAGGGCGGAAGCAAACGATGTGTCCGTCTTCCGTGGTGTAAGCTTTCAAACCTTCAAAGCAGGTCTGTGCGTATTGGAGTACGCCGGCACACTCATTGATGACAACGTTGGGGTCGGTAATCAAAGCACCCTCGTCCCAAGCGCCATCCTTATAATTCGATACGAAACGGTAATCGGTAGGCATATATGCAAATCCTAATTCGCCCCAGTTAATATCTTTCTTCATTATATCATCCCTTTCTACAACAAGTACGGGCTCTGCCGTACAATAGAATAAGTATAATCTTTTCGGCGAGTGCGGTCAAGGGCATTCTTGTGGTTTCGGGTAAAATATCGTATAATGACAAGACAATTCAAGTTTTTACCCAAGGAGCCACCCGGAACATGGATATCAATCTTATTTTAGCCTCCACCTCTCCACGAAGACGAGAGTTGATTCAGCTGCTGAATCTCCCCTACACCTGCGTGAGCGGGGACTGCGACGAAACCATAGCACCTTGCACGCCGGAAGAAACCGTGTGCCAACTTTCCAAACGGAAAGCGGAG
>JAZRHX010000330.1:0-2918 GCA_045644985.1 Clostridia bacterium
ATCAGAATAAACAGAAGGATAATCCACCATCCGTTCCCATCGCCAAAGCCTCCGTTGCCGCCGTTACCGCCTCCCTGCTGATACACAGGATAGGGATAAGGCATAGAAGCACCGCCGAGGTTGGCAGGACCTACGAGCATAGTAGCGGGGATCCCGCCGCCGTTTTCATCAGTAAGAGCCATAATTTTATTTTCCTTTCAAAGATTTATTAATTCCAACCGTCTATGCGCACTTGACGGGAGAATCTTGTGTTATTTCGTCCAAATGGTAGCCATCATTTCAGCCATACGCTTTTTTTGCTCTTCGGAATCAATCCGCATTTTCAACCGCCCATATTCACTTGCAAGAATATCAAAGTCGTTTTTTGTGAAATCTTTTGTGGGTTTTTCAAGAATAGCCTCTACGATTTCGGCCATTTTGGATTCAATTCTTTCAATCATTTTTAGTTTCCCCTTTCATTATTTAAACTGAGCCGCCATCTGTTGCGCCTGTGTAAGCTGATCCTGTGAAATCTGCCCGCTGTTCATTAAGTGTTGAATGATCGCTTGTGGATTGCTCACGTTGTCAGGCACGTTAAATCCGGCCTTTCGCAACATTCCAAGCGGATTTGCCATCAACTGAGACAGCATCGGCATTTGGTTCATTCCGCCAAGTGCATTAAAAAATGGATTAGCCATCGTTCTTTTCCTCCTTCTTGCTGGGCTTCTTCGCCTTTAACGCATCCACATCTTCACGGATTGTTGCAAGTATTCCGTCAAAGTCCTTCACGACGCCCGCAAGAGACGCAAGCTCAATTTTCGTTGCGTATTGTGTGTCTTTTCCGTCACTGGTCGAAGCGTCCTCTACGGGCTTTTGTGTGCGTTCTACAAGGTCATAAATTTTCATTGTTGGCTTTCCGCTTGCGTCGGCCTGTTTGAGATAAATGACCGGCATACTGCTGTCCCACAAAACAACTGCGTTATTGGGCGCAACAGGGTACATAGCCGCCTCTTTCTCGTTCGGAACCCAAATAATGCTGGTGCTTGTCTGAATCTGCGCCTGCTGCTGTTGTATGGGCTGTTGAACGGTCTGTTGATACCCCTGCTGATAATTGGTCTGGTATTGCTGACCGTAGGGGGTGTAGGTTGCCGGAAAACCTTGGCTGTACGGATAAATCATCATTTCCCGTCCTTTCTATACCAAACATATTCCACTGGTTCGTATGAGCTGTCGAAAGAGTCGTAGATATTGCCGTCAACGATTGCAACGGCGTGTGTTCCTGTTCCGATCACAAACGTGCCTTCCGGGTTATCTTCCGCAAAATCGCCCACCGTGTAATGGCTGCTCATTCCATCTTTGGAAAGATTTTCTCGGTAAAACCCACGCTGTCTTAGTACGGCTCCCCAAACGGAATCCGAACAGCTTACGTCTCCCATCAAAAATCCGTTTAACGAAATCAGGACGTAGGCGGTTTCCCAATCGGTATCTAATGCCTTTGAAACGGCCCGCACAGTGCAATCAATTCCTTCTGATCGCCCTACTGGATTTGGGTTATAATACTTCCACATTTCTGTTTCCTCCGGCTGATCTACTGTCTTAATATTACAAACAAATCCGCCTACTCACCATGAGGCAAGTAAGCGGATTTTCAGCGGATAATGTGAAGTTTAATAGAAGGATTCACGATGTTTTCTACGCCATTTGATAAATTCCTCCAAGTCGCTTCTATATTTGGAAATTACGTCAGAAATAGTTCTCGGTTCTAATTCAAATTCTTCTGCAAGTCTTTCAATCACAATCCTGTCGTTGTACCGTCTTAGCAGTAAAGCCCTGTGTTTTTCGTCGTGTACAATCTGCTCGATAGCGTCTACTGCTTCATCTTTTGTATATTTGAACGTGTACATTTTTACCTCCAAAAAACCGCCACCTATCCCGTATAGCGGATAAGTGGCGGCATATTTCATTTCTGGCGGCACGGTTATTGTGGTTTGATTTTCTTGCTTCGGTTACATTTCAACCTTGATTTCTTTCTTTGTGCCTTTCAGCGTGATAATTTGCGGAGCGTAGCTGGTTGGGGCAAGCATTTTTTGTGCGGCATACCCGCCCCATTTCAGCCAGCTTGTAGTGGAAACAACCTTAAACGGCTTGACGGTGACTCTATTGTTGCGTGGGTCAATCAGAATCTTTGAC
Source organism: Clostridia bacterium (assembly GCA_045644985.1). GTDB lineage: Bacteria > Bacillota > Clostridia > UBA1212 > UBA1255 > RGIG9099. The sequence continues at coordinate 2,170 of JAZRHX010000330.1, forward strand.
GGTTGTGTAACAAATGGCTTATGCGTATGTCCGACAATCAGAGCATCGCAGCCGTCCAGGACATAGCCAAACCGTTCATTACGGTTTACTGCCCCGCCGGTGAGCATTCCACCGCCCGCGCCGTGTGTGACGGTCAGGACATAAGTGGGGTTTTGCTGCCCGTTTGCGGTCTGTTCACCCATCTGGATTTTGATAAACGCCACGTTTTCGCGGTAAAGATGCTCAATGTCAAGTTTGCAAGCAATGTCATAGCTGGGATCATCGTCTGCATCTTTGACGCTGCGCCGCTCGTGGTTGCCGGATACCACGCCCAAAATCCTGTGTTTGATGGGCGTGAGCATTTCAACCATCAGCTTCTTTTGCGCGCGGGGCCGCATTGTTTCTTCAAAGATGTTTGAAACGCTGGATCGGGTTGCATTGTTTATGAGGTCTCCACCAAGGATAATGTATGCGTTCGGCTGGTGCAGTAGTTGCTTACAAAAAGCGTCCCATTCCTTTTCCATGTGTTCCGCTGCGCCAAGATGCACATCGCTGATCGGATAGATAATCAGGTCCGGTCTGTCCGGGAATTTGTGGATAATCATTTCGTAGTCGGATAGCAATTTATCACCTTCGCTTTCTGCGCTCATAGGAATATCAAAGATTGTTTTAACAAATCTGCTTTTTGATTTCCTTTACGTCTGTTTCAAGGTCTGCAATTCGGTGATTTGCAACTTCGATTTTTTCCGTTAGTACGGGTATTTTCTCGG
>JAZRHX010000331.1:0-8710 GCA_045644985.1 Clostridia bacterium
CATTTATCTGTTTAGACGGTATCAGCCGTTATTACGAGATTACGAAAGACCCGAAAGCAGAAGAATTCCTGCGAAAAACTATCGTTTTGTTTATGCAATTTGATAAAATTGCGGCGAAGGCTCAAACACACGCGACCCTTACGGCTGCAAGAGCTATTTTCCGGTTCTACAAGACCACCGGAGATGCACAATATCTTGCATACGTGAAGGATATCTTCAAGCTTTACGTAGAAGAAGGCATGACGTATACCTACGAGAACTTTAACTGGTTTGACCGGAAAGATACGTGGACGGAGCCTTGTGCCATTGTTGACAGTTTGATCGTATCCATTTGGCTCTACGAAGAAACCAAGGATGAATCCTACAAGATCCTTGCACGCCGCATTTGGTTCAACGGACTTTCCTTCTGCCATCGTGTACACGGCGGTGCAGGCCCTAATAACTGTGTTTGTGAAATTCAGCCCTATTTGGCAGTGAATATGTTTGAAGCACCATTCTGCTGCACGATGCGTTACAATGAAGGACTTTTGTTCGTACATACCCACAGAGAATGGTTTGAAAATCCCGGCGAGGGCATTACCAAAGACGAATTAGGCCGTACTTTCCAAGGCGACGTATTGGTAGTAAACGATGATGAAACCGGCAAGCAGTATTTGCTCACTGAGTTATGTTTCCCGGAAGATAACGGAAAGAAATATCGGGTATATTCATGAATTGGACTCTATTTACAGGGAAGATGCTGGACTGGTACAGACACGCAGCCCGTGTGCTTCCGTGGCGGAAGAATCGGGATCCCTATCGGATTTGGGTTTCAGAGATTATGCTGCAGCAAACTAGGGTCGATACGGTCATACCGTACTACAATCGATTTATGGAAACATTTCCCTGCGTAGAGGCTTTGGCAAATGCAGATGAAACGGCCCTTCTCAAACATTGGGAAGGGCTTGGCTATTACACCAGAGCACGCAATTTGCAGAAAGCCGCAAAGGTGATTATGGAGACCCATAAGGGCATTTTCCCGGATTGCTGGGGAGACGTTCGCAAGCTTCCCGGTGTGGGCGATTATACGGCGGGGGCCATTTGCTCCATCTCCTTTGAGCAGCCTACGCCTGCAGTGGACGGAAACGTGCTGCGGGTTTTGAGTCGCTTGACAGCGGATGCTTCTGACGTGATGAAGCCGGAAACTCGGAAGCAATACACTGCACTATTACAAGAAATTTACCCGACGAAAGGCCGTGGGGATTTCACTCAAAGTTTAATGGAATTGGGGGCGCTGATTTGCCTTCCCGGTATGCCTAAATGCGACGCTTGTCCCGTTCAAACCCTTTGCTGTGCTTATGCACAGGGCAATCCGGAAAAGTATCCGGTGAAAACACCCAAGAAAGAGAAGAAAGTGGAACGTTTGACGGTCTTCCTGATTTCAGACGGGATCCATTTGGCAATTTCGAAACGGGAGCAAGGGTTACTATCCAATATGTGGCAATTTCCCAACGTTTTCGGTTGGATTTCAGAGGATGCGGCAAGGGAAGAGTTGTGTAAAATGGGTTATCAAGTGACCCAAATTCGTGACGTTGGATGTGTGAAACATATTTTTACCCATATAGAATGGCAGATGCAGGTGTACCGTTGCAGTGTTAACAAGGTGGAAGCACCTTATTTAACAAATGAAATTACGTTACCTACGGCATTTCGAAAATTGCTGCGATTAGAACAGGAGACAGAATGATGGACGGAAAATGGATTTGGATTGACCATGAATTAAGCACCAGTCAAAAAATGGTACTTTTTACCAGAACGATTACGGTAAACGAACTTCCGAAGAACTGCAAATTGGAACTGTGCGCAGACAGCCGCTATTGGCTCTGTGTAAACGGCACGCGGGTGATGACCGCCCCTTGCAGAGCGCCTCAGGACGTGTGGTATATGGATCAAGTGGACGTGGCGCCGTATTTGGTGCAAGGGGAGAACCGGATTGACGTTTCCGTTGTGCAGTATTTTACCCATCCGGAATACGACATTGCTTTTTGGACCGGCCCTACGTCTATCACAACTAAAGGTGTGGGTGCCCTTTTGGTCCGGGAGTTGGAAACGGAACTTGGCATTGCAACGTCGAAGGAATGGCAATGTTGCGAAGATAAAGGTTATTTGTTTAAGAAAGAACTTTTCACAGGGTACGTAGGCTTTATGGAATATATAGATGCTACCCTTACGGAAGAGAGCCTTCGTTGGCAAGCTACTGCGGAACGAGAATTCTATCCTTGGGCGCTATGGCCCTATTATGATACGAAGCCGCGGAATATCCCGTATCCTTATATGAAACAGGATACGTTTAAGAAAACCATGTATACGGAAGGATTTGACGGTCTTACCGTGCCTGCCGGCGGTACCGGTGTCTTGGAATTGGATGCAGGTTGTTTGGTGAATGGGTATCCCCGTTGTACGTTTACTTGCGGCGCCGGAAGCGTGGTGAAGATTACTTACGCAGAAGGGTACGGAAATCCGGGACCGGACGGGTATCCTTTGAAAGGTGTGCGAGATCAACGAGAAGGACAGGGAGCGTACGGTTTTTCCGATACGTACGTAGCAAAAGAGGGAAGGCAGACGTATAGTCCGTTCTTGTTCCGCACATTTCGTATTGTGAAAATAGAAGTTACAGCTTCTAAGAATGCGCCCTTTGTTTTGGAACAACCGGATTTTATCAAAACCGGCTATCCTTTAGATGTTTCCGCTGGATTTGAAAGCACGCAGCAGGACTACAACGATATTTGGACGATTAGTTCCCGAACCCTTCGTCGATGCATGTATGAAACTTATATGGATTGCCCGTATTTTGAACACATGCAGTATATGATGGATACGTTCCTGGAAATGCGCTATACATTGTCCATCAGCCATGATGCCCGTTTGGTAGAGAAAGGAATTTTGGATTTTGCCTGTTCTCAGTTTGAAAATGGTTTTATGCCTTGCAGCGCGCCGTCTAAATTTAGACAGATGATTCCAGGATTCCCGTTTTATTTCCCTTTGATGTTAGACACGTATCGTCTGTACGTAGGAAACGTGCAATTCTTACGTAGCCAATTGGCAACCTTAGATAAATTGCTTGCTTTCTATGAAACCTACGTGGGTGAAGATGATTTGTTGGGGGATATGGGCTTCTGGCAATTCTTTGACTGGGTGAAGGAATGGAATCGCGGTTGTCCTACCCAAACAGGAGAGATTCATATTCTCTATAATATGCTCTACGTTTACGCCCTTCGCGCCGGCGCTTCCGTAAATCGCTTCTGTGGCCGTGGTGACGTGGCGGCAGAGTACGACACCTTGGCAGAACGGATTGGGGCGGCGGTGCGTAGAAACGCTTATGATGAGGAACTGGGTTTGTTCTCAGACGTTCCGGGTAAAAAGCCTACGAGCCAGCATGCCCAGATTTTTGCGGTTGTTTCCGGCGTTATGCCCAAGGATGAACAGCGTGGGTTAATGGAGCGCATGATTGCCCGCAAAGACGAACTTGCAATGCCTTCTTACTGTTTCTCCTATTTCCTTTGCCGTGCTTTGGAGCAAACCGGCTTATACGAACACGTACATAAGACTTTTAAACTTTGGGATATGTTTATCGGTCTTCGTGATTTGCATTTAACCACGTGGCCGGAAGATTTTGTAACCATGCGGTCCGACTGTCATGGTTGGAGCTCCGTTGCATTGTATGAATTTACGGCTTGCTATTTAGGGGTACAGCCCATTGAATCCGGATATGGGAAAGTACGCATCCGGCCCCTTCCGTGCCCGTTGGATTCCTTCCAAGGAACGGTGCCGGCGGGAAAATATGGCGACATTTTCGTTCGCGTTTGGAAAGAAGAAACCGGCGAAAGAAGAGTACAGGTAAAAATCCCGGAGGGATTACCTTGTGAAGTGGCTCCTGAGATTGAGATATTGAATTAAATTCCAACTTGGGGTATACTATATAGAAATGTATTTTGAAGGGATGTATGTTTCTATGCTTTCTGCATTTTTCTATATGGACTATTGGTACGTAGTGCTGGTGATACCGGCTATGATTTTATCCTTAATCGTACAGTTCAAGATGCGTTCTACGTATACGAAATATTCGGGTATTGCCGCCAGAAGCGGTCTTACCGGAGCGGATATGGCCAGACAAGTCCTTCGGGATAATGGTGTTATAGGTGTGGATGTTGTGCCTGTTTCCGGTGATCTTACGGACCATTATGATCCCAAAGCACGTGTGATTCGCCTGTCTTCCGGCGTGTACGGGAGTAACAGTATTGCGGCGCTTGGTGTGGCTGCTCATGAAGCCGGTCACGCGGTGCAACACAGTCAGGCGTATGCGCCTTTGCGGATTCGAAACAATATGGTTCCGGCGGTGAATTTTGCCTCCAGCATTTCTTGGTGGGTGTTTATTCTTGGTTTATTTGCGGATATGCCGGCATTTCTTTACGGCGGAATAATTCTTTTTTCCTTGGCAACACTTTTCCATTTAATAACCCTTCCTGTTGAATTGAATGCATCCAGGCGGGCGGTTGTCGCGTTAACAAATACAGGTGCATTGAGTGATAAGGAGATTCAAGGAACAAGAAAAGTGCTGTCTGCTGCAGCGATGACGTATTTAGCAGCATTGGTGGCCTCTGTTGCCAGCTTGCTTCGTATGGTTTTGATTGCACAGAGTCGGAGAAGAGATTAAGAAGGGGGCGTTTTCCGTATGAAGAGAGAAGATTATTTGAAGTGGGATGAATATTTTATGGGCATTGCCATGCTGTCTTCGCAGCGTAGCAAAGATCCCAGTACCGGTGTAGGCGCTTGTATTGTAGATGCGAACAATCGTATTCTTTCTTTAGGATATAACGGAATGCCTTTTGGCTGCTCTGATGATGAATATCCATGGGATAGAGAGGGCGCACCTTTGGAAACGAAATACATTTACGTATGTCATGCGGAGTTGAATGCTATTTTGAATTACAATGGAGGTCCTTTGAAGGGTGCTCGTATTTATACCACGTTGTTCCCGTGTAATGAGTGTACTAAATCAATTATTCAAAAAGGAATTACGGAGGTTATTTATCTTTCGGATAAGTATGCCGATACGGATAGCGTGAAGGCCTCTAAACGGATGATGAACAGCGCCGGTGTTACATATAGGCCCTATGAAAAATCGGGAAAGAATATTGATTTAGAACTTTAATTATAGTATAATTTGATCTTGTAATATATTCGGGGGAAGAAAGGTTAGAGAACGATGAAGATTATTGTTACGGAAAGCATTGCAAAAGAAGGTATCGCATATCTGCAAGAACAAGGTTTCGACGTAGATGTGCGTTTTGGTATTCAGAGAGAAGAACTTCTGGATATTATTGGCAATTATGATGCATTGATTGTTCGTAGTGTAACGAAAGTAAATGAAGAATTGATGGAGCGCGGTGTAAACTTAAAGGTGGTTGGTCGTGCCGGTAATGGTGTTGACAATATTGACCTTAAGGCTGCAACTCAAAGGGGCATTATTGTTGTCAATACGCCGGAGAGTAATATTATGGCAGCGGCTGAACTTGCAGTTGCCCATGCCTATGCAATCTTTCGTAATTTAGTACAGGCTGTTTCTGCCGGTCGAAACAAGGATTTCCGCCGTGGAAACTTTATCGGTAGTGAATTGGACGGCAAGACCGCCGGTATTATCGGTTTGGGCCGTATCGGCAGCATTGTTGCCAGAAAATTGAAGGGTTCTAATATGCATGTTGTTGCATACGACCCTTATATTAGCGATGATCGTTTTGTGAAATTAGGTGTAACCCGTTGCCAGACTTTGGAAGAGTTGTTGAAAGTTGCAGACCTTATTACCATTCACACCCCTAAGACGGCAGAAACCATTAACATCATTGATGAGAAAGAAATTGCCCTTTGTAAAGACGGTGTTCGTATTGTCAATGCAGCCCGGGGCGGTTTGGTCAATGAACAGGCACTTTATAATGCCCTAAAGTCCGGTAAAGTTGCAGCGGCTGCTTTGGACGTGCTGAATCCGGAGCCTAACTACAATAAGAAGCCGGAGGAGCAGGATTTTGAGAATCCGTTACTTGAGTTGGATAACTGCATTGTTACGCCTCACTTGGGTGCTTCTACCAAGGAAGCAAACTTCAACGTAGGCACGGCTGTATCTGAACTGGTAGGAAAAGCCTTGATGGGCCAGATGGTTGCGGCTGTAAATATGCCTCAGATTTCTTCCGGCAACATTGAAGAAATTAAGCCTTATTTGAACCTGGCTGAGTGTTTGGGTAAGATTTATTACCAGACAGAGAAGACTCCTGTTAAGCAGATTAAGATTACATACAGCGGTGATTTAGCAGATACTTCTACCGAGATTTATTCTTTGTCTGTTGTGAAAGGCTTCTTGGAGCCTATTGTTGCAAGTCGTATTAATTACGTCAATGCAAAGATGATGCTGGATAATATGGGTGTTGAATTGGTAGAGAGCAAGTCTTCTCAGCTGGATAAGTACTCCAACTTAATCTCTGTTGAGTACATTACCAAAGAGGATAAACATTTGAACGTATCTGGTACCGTATTTGGGAAGAGCGAATTGAGAATCGTTGACTTCTTTGGTTACAAGTTAGACTTTGAACCCACCGATTATGTTCTGGCGATTCAGAACACAGACGTTCCCGGTATGATCGGTAAGATCGGTACCGTGTTAGGTGAGAAGGACGTAAACATTGCTGCTATGCAGTGGAGCCGCAAGATTCGTGGTGACAAGGCCGAGGCTTTCGTCAGTGTGGATCAACCTATCGATGATGGTTTGATTGCTGAAATTGAGAAACTTCAAGGCGTATTGAAAGTATCTTTAATTTGCTTTTGATGTAGTATGATAATACAATGAGAGGCTGTTTTGTCACTATGGTGACAAGTAGTGAAGAAACAGCCTTTTTTGCATTTATTACACTGCAAGAATACTGAAAGATTCACTTCCTATAATTGCAATACTCCTGTAAACATATCCGTAATTCCTTTTGCATACAGTTCGTCAAATACTTTGTAGTAAATATCGTTGGGAATAGGACCGCCCATAGAAAATTCGTTCTTCTTTCGTTCTTCTTCAATGTCCTTTAAGAATTGTCCTAATTCATCTCTCCCATTCTTCATAGCGGAATAAATAATAGATATCCAAGGATATGCCTTGTTGTATAATTCGGTCTTCATGGCTTCTCTAAAATTGTTGTCCACATCATAGGCGACTTTTCGAAACGTAACGTGAACGTGATGAGATGCAATTTCTAAAAGGGCATATTCAGCCTTTTGTTCTTCGTTTGTATGTGAACCTACGGCGCCCGGATTTACTGCCAGCTTTCCTTCAAATTCATATTTCCATTGTTCATGGGAATGGGAGAAGAGTAAAATATCTTCCTTGATTGCACTTAAAGCACGAACGACTTGTCCCTCTCCGTCTGCTCTGCCCATTCGCTCGTTGATACGAAAAGGGGAACCGTGTACAGCGCGTATCTTTACGTTTCTTCCTTCAATACTTAAAACGGAAGGCAATGCTGTGATGTATTCTAAATTCTCCGGCGTCAATGATTGATAGGTCCACAACAGGGATGCAAATTGATCGTAAATTTCCCAAAGATCCATATATACAGACGCATCTTTCATGTACTGTTCCCGATTTCCTTTGATTACCAAAGGCGTCAATTCGCGGATTGCATGTACACATTCATTTGGTTGATGCCAATCACTTATGAGATCCCCCAAAACGATATATTCTTGCGCGCCCAAAGTCGTGCTGTCTGCAATGCACGCTTCCAGTGCAGCGTAATTTGAATGAATATCTGCAAGCACGGCTACCCGTACGGTTGAATCCATAAGAAACACTCCTTCCAATTAAACCTATTTTACCATAAACCTTCAAGAAAGTCGAGAGGAAAGGGTTGTTTCTCTCTGTAAAATGGTGTAAAATAACTCTGTTTGAAATTGATTTATTGGAGGTTTATTCATGAACTACAAAGGACCTATTGCGTTAATTGTGATGGACGGTATTGGACTTACCGAAAGAGAAGAAGGAAATGCGGTTAAATTGGCGTATACACCTACGTTGGACAGATTGTTTGCTCAGTATCCTTGGGTGGGAATTAAAGCCCACGGAACGGCTGTAGGGCTTCCTTCCGATGATGATATGGGTAACTCTGAAGTTGGTCATAATGCCATTGGCGCGGGTAGCGTATATAGCCAGGGTGCCAAGTTGGTGAATGAGTCCATTGAGTCCGGCAAGATGTATGAAGCAGACGGCTGGAAAGAAATCGTTGCCAACGTACAAGAAAAGCAATCTACGCTCCATTTCTTGGGCTTGTTCTCAGACGGTAACGTTCATTCTCACATTAACCATTTGACGGCAATGATTCGCCGGGCTAAGGTAGAAGGCGTTAAGACGGTTCGCGTGCATATTCTTTTGGATGGTCGTGACGTAGGTGAGACGTCTGCACTTGAATATGTAGAGCCTTTTGAAGCCTTTTTGCAAGAAGTGAACGATAGCACCTTTGATGCGAAGATTGCAAGCGGCGGTGGCAGAATGAATATTACCATGGACCGCTACGAAGCGGATTGGTCTATGGTGGAGCGGGGCTGGAATACCCACGTTTTGGGCGAAGGACGCACCTTTGCATCTGCAAAAGAAGCCATTGAAACATATAGACAAGAAACCGGCGTTATTGACCAGGACCTT
>JAZRHX010000332.1:0-3697 GCA_045644985.1 Clostridia bacterium
ACAACAATTTTATTCGCAGAAAGATTATATAAAGCAGAAAGGGCGGTAATAATTCGTTCTTGAACAGCGGCTTGATCGCCACCCGAGCAAACTACACAAACAGAAGTAATCGCCGGAATGGATTCCGATACAGCTACAACCCGTTGATTTCCATCTTGATCTTGAATCACTAAATATTCATTCTCCTGTTTGTGATTTTGAGTATCTCGAGTCCCGCCATTTCCATCATTTTCTTCAATGAATTGATCATCTAAAACACTGTTGGATACTAACTCAAGCACAGAAGAACGGTCACAATATACCAGAACCGACACAGAGCCAACGCCTTTTACATTTTTCAGAAAGTCCACAATTCTATTTTGATGATATTCAATAATCACACGCCAATCCGTAACCGTAGCATAAGTGGCTCCATCATGAACGCCGGAAGATACAGGATGCCCGTTTACGTTTGTCGGTTCCGTGTATGTTTGTACTTTTGCATTTTGGTTTTGAATAAAATTTCCTAAAATCATGCAAACAACGCCAGCAAACAAAATTATAAGGGGAATTTTTATTCTTTTCATGATTGACCTACCTCCTCCAGTATATCCACACAAGACCGATCTATTTCCAGCCAGTCGGAAAGCATATGGGCTAATTTTTCACATTCCTCCGGGTGCTTTTTCAAGGTTTCTTTGCCCTTGTCTGGGAAAATCTCAATGGGTTTAATCCAAGAATCATTTCCGCTTTGGGTCTGTTCTTCGTGTACAACATAGACATATAAATGCTGAATATGTCCAAATGTATCTGACGAGGGATCTTTATTATAGACCATTCGAATATTCAAGGTGCGAAAATGACTCTGTGCATCTACATAGGTCTGAATACGGTCTATACATTTCCCTTCATACGTTGCCAAAATATCTTGAATAACGGCAGAATCTGTTTTATCGGTAATATCTTCACTTAATTCCCATGATAAAATCCATGAAGATAGGTGTGACTTTCCCAAAGAATAGAGGGGTGCTGCAATACGAAGCATAAAGACAATGGCAAACAGCATACCGGCGACTCTTTTCAATTCTCCTTCCGGAATAAAAATATACAAAACAGAAAATAAAACCGCAAGGACTGCAATCTGTGAAAACCAACTCATAAGCAACACCTCTTTTTCTATATACCCAGTCCGCTGTTTCGCACAATTACCGCAATATTAATTAACGCAATGGATGCTGTTAGAATGGTGATCCCTGCTAAACCACTCAATCCTTCCCCTACAGCATCGGTCAATTCAATAATTTTCTTATCCGCATAAGGACGGATACAAAAAGTGGCAATTCGATAAACAACCACATACACCAAGATGTGAATAAAAGGTTCCAATACACAAGCAATAATCGCAATACACACGCCAATCCCACCGGCACTACGAAGAACAGAAGCGCTGGAGTAAATCATTTCCGCGCTTTCAGATAAATACCTTCCAACTACGGGAATTAAGCTTCCTGCATATCGCAAAGACCTTCCTGCAGCCACGCCACCGGAACTGTCGACTGCTCCGCCAAGCGTAGATGCAATTCCAAATACCAACATAACTGCGCCCAATCCCCATGTAAATATCCCTTTAATTCCCTTCCGAATTCCCGAAAGTGTGTAACGTTCTGTAATACTGTCACAAATTCCCAACGCAGTTTGACATAGAATCATCGGCAGAAAAACAGATAACATAAAACCACCCGCAATCTGTGTAATCAAAAGAAAAACACCGGATGAAGCAGATAAATCTAATGATGTCAAAACCGGAATAGAAGCTAGCATCAATGCAGTCATATTGGAAATACCTTCTTTTGCGACCAATGCCATTTTCAAAAAATCTGCCACAAGAGGATAGGCACAAATAGCCGTCATAATCATCAATGTATACTTTCGCATAGCCTGTCCGTCTTTTGCACAATTCTGCGCAAGCAAAACAGAGAATACGCTAACCCCGATTAACAAAACTACTGATGCACAGGTTTCCGGTAGTATTTTCCCGGCATAGAGAAGAATCTCTTGAAGCACACGCGCCCACTGTATTTTAGAAGACACAGGATCCAGTCCAAAAGAACCGGCATATTCTTTTAAAAAATCAAAGGATTCCATACTCTTTCATTCCATTCTTACACCGCTAAAATTTGATTCACTAAATCCAGCAATTCCAATACAAAAGGAATACTCAAAATACACAAACTGACTTTCCCGGCAAACTCCAAAGAAGATGCCAAGAAAGTTTGTCCCACATTCCGACAAAAACCTGCCGAAAAATCCACTACATAACATAATCCCATGCATTTTACGATAACGGACAGTTGATCCTTCTTAATGCCACTTTTCTCCACTAACGTGCCAATATCAATAAAAGTATTTTCCAGGAGCGTGAGTGCCGCCAGGCTTATCATTACGCCACCGGTAAGGGCAGAAATGGTTCCCCACTCAGTACGTAATTCTTTAAGTATAATTGCAACAATACCCGTTAATAGCGCCGCAATGCCGCATTTTATCACTAAAGCAGACATACGAAACCTCCTTCTACTATATAGAAAAGAGACGACGAAGGACAATAAATAACTCACTAATTTTCCCTGCTAACATAAGCAAAACAATGACAAGACCCGCTAGCGTGACCATGAGGGCCTGTTCATCCCGTCCCGACTTGCCTAGCAGTTGATTGATGACAGCAACAATAATACCAACGCCCGCAATTTTAAAAATTAAATCAATATCCATGCCATTTAACCTCAGTAAAGCAGAACCGTAAGAAGGATTCCAAGGGCCAACGAAACCTTCCATGACAACGGGCTTTCTTTTGTTCTTCGTGTTTCTGCACGCGTATATTCTTCCGCCAAAAATACACATGTCGTATCCATAGATGCAATCAATGCATCTGCATGAATTTGTTCAAAACCATCACCCAGTTCACTTAAGCCACGATAAAGGGTTTCTGTATACATACCGTTTCTCTTTAAGTACTTCTCTACATGCTTCTTCCAATGTCTATCCGGTTCTTTTCCGTCTTTCATTTGAAGTGCAAACTCCTCAAACAAATTTCCTTCAGGTAGTGGATACATTTTTCCGCAAGAAGTCATACAAATTTCCAACAGTTCATTCTCATGAAGTATTTTCTCCCGAATCATGCGAAGTGTTTTGAGTGTACCATCAATCACCGCAACTCTACGGGATAAATATTGAGCATATTGCTTGCCAAGCAAACCGGAGCCACCTACAATCATACCTGAACCTGCAATTTTCAATATAAATGCTATCATACAAGGTCCCTTCTTTCGTATATTTTCTCCATATCCGTCGTGTACACACCTTCCAATGTTCCCGGTCCTAAGTTGCAGCTCAATACAATGTAACGTTCAAATACCCCATGTTCCAATATACGTTGGATTTCTTGTCGTAATTGTCGTTTCTGCAAACCGTAACCATGGGCTGTCGCAATTATACGTACCCCTGCATTCATTGCAGAAAGAATTGCCTCCATATCTTTTGCACCCCCCAGCTCATCTGTAATGATGACGCCGGGTGCCATGCTGCGGAGCATCATCAAAATTCCTTTATCCTTTGGACACCCATCATATACATCCGTTCTAAATCCCAAGTTATTGGAAGGTACCATATGATAGCAAGCAGCGATTTCCGAACGCTCGTCCACAATTCCTACGTTCATACC
>JAZRHX010000333.1:0-2370 GCA_045644985.1 Clostridia bacterium
CAATGCCATTCATCAAAACGGCGGACTACCGCAAACGATTCTATATACATTAAATCCTTCTATGTTAACACAACTTTGTGCCATTGCAGGCAGCTTCCCCAACGTACGGGTGGGGGCTGCTTGGTGGTTCTTAGATCATAAGCGAGGCATTCGGGAAACTATGGAGACCATTGCAGAAACCCATCATATCGGCAGTTTCCTGGGGATGCTGACAGACAGCCGCAGTTTTCTGTCTTATGCCCGCCATGATTATTTCCGCCGCATCCTGTGTAGCCTCATCGCAGATTGGGTAAACAGCGGCGAATTTAGCGGTGATGCTGTGGCCCTTGCTGAAGCAATTTGCTATGGAAATATTCAAAAATTAGTAGAAGAAAGGAACGATGAAATCCTATGAAGATGACATTTCGTTGGTATGGAGACAAGGATCCCGTTACGTTAGAAAAGATTCGCCAAATCCCAAAGATGACGGGAATTGTTTCTGCGGTGTATGATGTGGCTCCCGGAGGCGTATGGAGCTACGAGAGTATTCAAGCCTTGAAAGAAAAGGCTTTGGCGAATGGGTTGGAATTTGAGGTGGTAGAAAGTGTTCCGGTTCCGGAAGAAATCAAGCTTGGAAGCGAGAAGGCACCTGCACTTATTGAGAATTACTGCGAGAACGTACGCCGGTTAGGCGCTGCCGGCGTAAGATGCATTTGTTACAACTTCATGCCTGTATTCGACTGGCTTCGCAGCGAACTTGCCCATCCCCAACAAGACGGTGCCAATGCGCTGGCATATGACGAAGCTACAGTGCTTTCTATGAATCCTTTGACCAGTGAGCTGAGTCTTCCCGGTTGGGATGAAAGCTACACTAAAGAAGAATTGAAAGCCCTTCTCAAACGGTATGAAACGATTGATGAAGAGAAATTATGGGAGAATTTAACGGCCTTCCTACAAAAAGTAATTCCGGTTGCAGAGGAGAGTGGTGTCAAAATGGCGATTCATCCGGATGATCCGCCGTGGGGATTGTTTGGTCTTCCTAGAATCATCACTACAGAAGCTAATTTAGAACGTTTCTTAAAGATTGTAGACAGTCCGGCGAATGGTCTTACGTTTTGCACCGGTTCCTTAGGGGCTTCCGCAGATAATGACCTTGTTAAGATGGCAGGGAAATTTGCGCAGAGAATTCATTTCGCTCATTTGCGTAATATCTTGAGAACCGGAGAACATAAATTTGAAGAAGTGGGTCATCCTACGGAATGTGGATCGATTGATTTATATAGTATTGTGAAGAATTTGGTAGAAAATGGGTTTGATGGCTACGTACGTCCCGACCACGGCAGAATGATTTGGGGTGAGACAGGGCGTTACGGATACGGTTTATATGATCGGGCCCTTGGCGCTGCGTACTTAAACGGTTTGTTTGAAGCCATTGAGAAAGATCGAGCATAAGAAGGGAGCAATCAAGATGGAGAAGACAGTAGTAATTACAGGTGCCGGCGGTGTACTTTGTTCCGCTTTTGCAAAAGAGATGGCAAAGACAGGTGCGCCAATTGCCTTGTTGGATTTAAATGCGGAGGCTGCGTCTAAAGTAGCGGAAGAAATTGTGGCGGCAGGCGGTCGTGCCAAAGCGTACAAAACCAACGTATTGGATAAAGCTTGTTTGGAATCTGTTCATCAAGAGATTGTTAAGGATTTCGGTCCTTGCGGCATTTTAATTAATGGTGCCGGCGGCAATAGTCCCAAATGTACCACCCTCCATGAAACGTTCCAGGCAGGGGACGAATCCGCAGAGGAATTTAAGACTTTCTTTAATTTAGACAAAGAAGGTTTTGATTTTGTGTTTAGCTTGAATTTAATGGGTTCCTTGCTGCCTACCCAAGTATTTGCAAAAGATATGTTGGCGGCAGGCAGTGGCAATATTATCAATATTTCCTCTATGAATGCTTACCGTCCTTTGACCAAGATTCCCGCGTACAGTGCGGCAAAGGCAGCAGTTTCCAATTTCACCCAATGGCTGGCGGTGCACTTTGCGGAAACCGGCATTCGTGTAAATGCCGTTGCACCGGGATTCTTCGTGACCAATCAAAATCGGGCATTGCTGTTTGACGAAGCCGGGAATCCTACGCCCCGCACGGAGAAAATCTTGGCAGCAACGCCCATGAAGCGTTTTGGAGAGCCGGAGGAACTCTTAGGCGTGCTTCGTTTTCTTACGGATGATACAGCTTCCGGCTTCGTGACTGGCATTATTATTCCTGTAGACGGCGGATTCTCCGCTTATTCCGGAGTATGATCGCCACCTGAAACATCGCATCCTTTACCCATTGACAAAGAATTCTTTTTGGTGTAAAATTATTACAGATCTTATCGCACCTTTTTGGGAGGAAATTA
>JAZRHX010000334.1:0-15730 GCA_045644985.1 Clostridia bacterium
GAATTTTCCTGTAAAATTATTGCCCCAGGTTTTTTGGATTGGCTTCCTGGCAATTTCTACGTTCTGGTCGATTGATATGAATTTATCCAAAGGAAGATCCTTTACTAATATAATGTTTTTATTATTGATTGTACCGGCGGCAACAGCCCATTATAACAGTAAAGCAATGGAGAAGATTAAAATGTGCTTGGTGTGGTCTTCTCGTCTGATGGCTCTATTAACACTTGTGAATGCCTCTTATTTGCAAGGGCGATTATATCTTAGTGGCGCCATTGCAGAGGATCCTAATTATCTTTGTGCATATTTTACGTTTGGTATTATTTTTGCTGTTGAACGTATGCAACAGAAGACTTCTGTGCGTCAAATGTTGATACAGATTGCCGAATTGTTAATTTACGCGTATATTATACTTTTCACCGGTTCCAGAGGCGGTTTGTTTGCAATTGTTGCATCTGTGGCATTGATTCTTATTTTTAACGGTGAACTGTACACCACGTATAAGAAGGCTATCACGGTTCTCGTAATTTGTGCAACTGTTTTTGCTGTAACTTCGTTTATTCCGGAGGATATTATAGAACGTTTTTCTTGGACAGCGATCCAAGAATCCGATGGTACCGGCCGTTATGAAATTTGGGAAAGAGGTATTTCCATTTATTCGGACGCGGGACTATTTAGGCAGTTTTTTGGTTATGGAACTGGAACTATTCGCCAAATTTTCCTTAATTTCGATTATCCCGGAAAAGTAATGCATAATATTTTCTTGGAAATATTATTGGAGAACGGGGCTATAGGATTGATCCTTTATATACTATCAATTATCCAATATATTCTTATTTCAATCAAAGAAAAGAATAGTTTTGCGCTGGCGGTTTTATCAGGAATTATTGTATTATCCTTATCCACTTCGCTGTATGCATTTAAACCATATTGGAACATTATGCTTTACATTATTTGTTTGTTGCGCTTTAAGCAATTGTCTAAACACAAAACAATACAGTTGGAGGTATTAAATTCGTGAAATTGGTAAGTGTCATCGTTCCGGTATATAATATGGAGACATTACTGCCAAGATGCATTGAAAGTATATTGGCACAAAGTTATTCCAATATAGAATTAATTTTGGTTAATGATGGTTCTCGGGATGAAAGCGGAAATATTTGCGATTTGTATAGCCAGCGGGATGCCCGGATAATTGCAATTCATAAAGAAAACAGTGGTGTGGCAGATGCAACAAATATGGGCTTAGACGCTATGCATGGAGACTTTGTTGTATTTGTGGATAGTGATGACTATATTGAACCCACTATGATTGAGCATTTAATGAATGTGCAAGTTGCCGTGAATGCAGATATTGTGCAAACGGGGATGGCTAGAGTCAATGAACATAATGTTGTTACAGAAGTTCATTCGTTTGAAGCGACTACCCTTGTACCTACGGAGAATATTATTCGTGAATTTTTCTGTGGAAGAAATATTTTACTGTGCCTTGCGGCAAAATTGTTTGTACGACGGTTGTTTGATACATATCGTTTTGAATCAGGGCGAAATATTATTGATGTTTTATCTATGCCCGAACTGTTGCAACATTCAAATATCTATGCGATTACAGATGGCGCAGGCTATTATGCTTATTTCAGAGAAGGCAGTGTATCGAGAGGCTTTTTGACAGATAAAACTTATGATGACAGTAAGTATTATCTACAAAGTTGGGAAGACTTTTTACAACGGTATTATCCCGCCAATGAAGAATATATGGCGATGGTTTACTACCGTGGTGCATATGAAATGTCGTACAAATACCCATTGCTTGTTAAAAGTCCATACGTGACCGGTAAGAAGAGCAAAAAGAAAGAAATGCGACAAATATTTTTTGAAAAGTACAAAAAACTGTTAAAAACAGGGTATGTATTCGGTGTTGCAAAGAAGCGTATGTTTGCATTTAAACTTTTTGCCATACACCCAGTTCTATTCAGAATAGGATTATTCTGTCAAAGAAAGAAGAAATAATATGCGTATATTAATTATTGCAAAATTTTGGAATTCTTCAGCAGGTATTGGTGCGTTGCGACCAATGAAGATTGCGCAGTATCTTATTGCCGCAGGGCATGAGGTTGCCGTGATTTGCGGTGAAGCTTATGCTAATCAGAACGGGGAATTAAACTGCCTGCAGTTACCTGCGTTTTCTTATACGGGAATCGTGGCGAAAGAGGATGCTTTCTATCAACGGCGCAATCAAGGTCCTGTTGTAGTCGGGAAGAATGGGTCGCCGAAGCGTTCGGATAAGCCGGGTGTAGCATCAAAGCGCACTCTTTTTAATCGATTTAAATGGTATCTTTACCGAACCATATATAACAGTATTAAAATTCGTAATACCGTACAGTATTCTTGGAAGAAAATTCGAAAAGATATACCGTGGATACCGGATGTGATTTTCTCTTCCTATGCGCCGGAGGAAGTACATTTTCTGGCAATGAAACTCAAAAAGCGATATCCACAAGCATATTGGATTGCAGACTTTCGCGATCCTATGGCCAATAGGTTGGCCCAGACGTGGAGAGAGTATCAGTATAAATTACGCAGGCAAAAGTACATTTTCCGTAAAGCGGACGCTGTTACAATCGTCAGCCAAACATGGCGTGATGAATTTGAATCCCAAGGCGCACGAAATTGTATTACTTTGTATAGTGGCTTTGATGCACAAGATTTTTGCAACTTAGAGCAGGTAGAGCGAACGGATAAGCTGACGTTTACATATACAGGTTCTCTTTACCCGGGACTTTCTGATTTACGCCCTTTTTTCAAAGCAATATCCCATCTTATTGAAACAGGGGAGATTGCTGCAGAACAAATTCGCATCGTATATGCCGGCGCCCATAGAGAAGAATTTGATCAACAGGCTGATGTGTTAAACGGACAAGTAGAACTTGTAAATCATGGATTAGTAAGCCGGAAAGAGTCGCTTCGGCTACTAATGCAAAGTGACATTCTTCTTCATGCTCTCTTTTGCTATCCGGAGACGAGAGGCATTATAACCGGTAAACTTGGTGAATATTGGGCTTCTCATAAACCTATTTTGGCTGTTGTAACCGGTAACGCTAGGGCGGATGAATTTATCTCTATCTTACAAGCTTCCGGAACCGGTATGGCGTATGACGAGACGAATCATACAGCATCTTTCGAGGCAATGAACCAGTATATTTTGCAACAGTACAATAGAAAACAGCATCAGATGGATCTTTTGTATGAAAGAAATGATGTTTTTATTCAGCAGTTTGATTACGCTGAAATTGTGAAGCGGTTATGTTTTATTTTAAATGAAAATGGGGTTTCTACATAATGATTTTGACACGCAAAACACTATTCTCTGAAGAAGGATTTAGTGAGAATTTGGCCGATAAAGCTATAAAAAACGGAGCAATTACTATTTTTGAGCACATTCTTCGTTTGTTTATTCAAGTTATCAGCACCTCTATTCTGGCTCGACATATCAGCCCCGATAGCTATGGTTTGATAGCAATGGTTTCCGTTATAACAAATTTCGTGGCGATTTTTAAAGATGCTGGCTTGAGTATGGCCACAATCCAGCGTGAACGTATTACGGAGAAAGAAGTTTCCAATTTGTTCTGGATTAATGCTCTCATTAGTATAGTACTTGGTGGAATTGTTGCCGTTTGCGCGCCGATTGTTGCCTGGTTCTACGGTCGTAGTGAATTGATCATTATTACGATTTTTATGGGTTTGTCGTTAACCATTTCGGGATTATCCATTCAACATCAAGCGTTATTGAAAAGACATTTGCGATTTGACTCGATTTTGATTATTAACCTTGTAAGTTATGCGCTTTCTGTGGTTGTTATGATTGTGATGGCTTTACAAGGGTTTGAATACTATACTCTAATTGCCGGAAATCTGACGCAATACATATTGATGGCGTTTCTTTCATTTTTATATTGTCGTTGGATTCCAAGAAAGTATGATAGGGATACGAAAATTGGCTCAATGCTGAAGTTTGGTGTTAATATAACATCTTTTGAGATTGTAAATTATTTTTCCAGAAATTTAGATAATATTTTAATTGGAAAATTCTGTGGCACAGAACCTTTAGGTCTGTATTCCAAAGCCTATCAAATTGTATACTTGCCGATTAATAACATACGCAGTCCAATTAACAATGTGGCGGTGCCCATTATGACGAGAGTTGCCCAGGAAAAAGAACGTTTTAAACGATATTTTAAAATGCAAACAGTTGTTTTGTCTATTATTGTTATTCCGCTTATGTTAGGAATGTTTTATAATGCGCATGATATTATTCTTTTGCTGTTTGGTGAGGACTGGTTGGAAATGGAGTTTGTTTTTAAGGTTTTGGCTTTGGTGGCAACTTTTCAGCCGGTGTTTGGCGCACGCGGGTCTGCTTTTATGGCGTTAGGTCGTTCGGATTTATATTTAAAAACTGGTGTGCTGGCATCGATTACTATCACTTTGTCTTTTGTTGTGGGTATTAATTTTGGTGTTGAGGGTGTGGCAGTTGCATATGCGTGTGCATCTTTATTGAATCAATTTATTACTTTCCCGTTCTTGTTTAAAAATTCGTCTGTAGAACTAAGGGATTTGTTAGATGCCATGTTACCGACCACTATTTCGGCGGTTGCTGCAATTGGTGTTTGTATGCTTTTGTACAATATTTCGATTGGGAATCTGTTCTTGCGACTTATTTTTAATTTTTGTAGTTTATATGTGGTGTTTGCAATTGTTATGCTTGTATTACCAAAAGGTCGCGAGCAACTCTTATATATTTTTAAGTTGCTACTTCAACGGTTTCATACGATGCGGGGTAAGAAATGAGTAACCTAATTAGTGTAGTGGTTCCTGTATATAATGTTGCGCCATATCTAGAAGAATGTGTCAAAAGTGTTCTTTGTCAAACGTATACAAATTTTGAGTTGCTTCTTATTGATGATGGATCTACAGATGGTAGTGGCCATCTTTGTGATGTATACAAGGAACAAGATTCTCGTATTCAAGTTATCCATCAAGCAAATGGTGGTTTGTCCCAGGCAAGAAATGTAGGCTTAAGGAAAGCTGGCGGCAAATATGTATATTTTCTGGATAGTGACGATATGATAGTCCCCTTCGCATTGGAAGCACTATATACTAAATGCGAAATTCACCAGTGTGAATGTGCTTTTTTCGATGCGGATCTTTTTGGCGATTATTTTAATAATCCAGATTATTATCATCGGAAAAATCTTTACTCAGAGGTTCATGCGGGTCCTGAAGTATTGGAACAACTTATTTTAAATCGAGAGTATCGGTCTTGTGTACCTATGCTGTTTTTCCGCCGGGATTTTTTAATACAGCAGCATTTGCAGTTTAAAGAAGGTATTTATTATGAAGACGAATTGTTTACATTTCAAATGTTTTTGCTCTGTTCCAATGCAATCTATGTTCCGTTAAAACTGTACCAAAGACGGATCCACGCCAATTCTATTATGACCGGAAATTTACGGCATGTACATTTTTCTAGCATTGTGTGCGTTATTCAAGAATTGCAAACATTTATTGAGCAACAAACAAATTCCGATGCAAAATACATTGAAGTCTATATGCGTACACTGGCGCAAAGCGCATATAACAAGTACTACAATTTGTCTCGTGCCGAGCAACGCAGGAGCAGGGAGCTATTTACATGGTTGGGCGAATATTGTCGTCAGCATGCATTTTTCCACAGCAAGAAAATTCAACTACAAGGGCATCCCGGGATATACAAGAGCGTTGGAAAATTTATTCGTTATATGCAAGTTTTTTTGCTACCTAAATTTTTGAAAAGAACCCCACGGGACGCTCAAAATCAACATTTGTTTATAAATCCACGGGATAAGAAAATTTGGCTGATAGGGACGCCTACACATGGAAACTTAGGTGATCATGCAATTGCGGAGGCGGAAAAAACAGTTCTAAAGCGGTTGTTGCCGGAGTATCAGTTGCAGGAAGTTCTAATGACGCAATATTTGGAATATCGTCAATATCTTCGAAAAGTTGTTAAAGAAGAGGACATTATTATTATTTCCGGTGGTGGATGGTTGGGGACATTGTGGATTCATAATGAATATATTGTTAGGGAAATTATTAAGACCTATAAAAAAAATTGCATTATTATCTTCCCGCAAACTGTATTTTATGAGGACAGTCCTACAGGAGTAAAGGAACTGCGGATATCACAAAAAATTTATGGTAAACACAAGAATTTGCACTTTTGTTTACGGGATAAAAAGTCCTACGATTTTGTTGTTAAAAATGGATTAAACCAAAGCCTTCAACGATGTTATTACGTTCCTGATATTGCTTTGTTGTTTGATTGGAAGAACACAGATATGCAACGAAAAGGCATATTGTTATGTTTTCGCCATGATCGTGAAGTCGATATGCGCGAAGAGGAACGCTGGTTGATTGAGAAGGAGATTTTAGCTCGTGGTATTGATGTTCATTATACGACAACGGTGTACACGAAAGAGATTCCTTTATCGGAGCGTGACACAGCATTAAAAAATAAGCTTACGGAGTATGCTTCTTCCAAACTTGTTATTACAGACCGATTGCATAGTATGATATTTGCAGCAATTACGGGGACTTCATGCATTGCGTTTGATAATAAAACAAACAAGGTACGAGGTGTATACGATTGGCTACGGAAATATAAGTATATTCGTGTCGTGGATAATGTGTCTGATGTTTTAAAGTTGATTCCTGAGTTTATAAAGGGAGAAGGTTACTTGTATGACAATTTAGAGTATTTTAATAGATTTGAAGGCATGATATTGAGTTCAAAAAAAGATTAGTATAAAAAGTACATTACGGATTAGGTAGTATATTGTATAATTGCAATGTCAGATTTAGAATAAGGACAATTTTAAATGTAATATCAAGATATACGCAAATAAATGCGTTGGGGAGGTAAATACGATGACGCAAAGTTATTTTAACAACAAAAAGCTTCTTATTACAGGCGGAACCGGATCTTTTGGGGCGGCTGTCTTAAAACGCTTTTTACAATCGGATATTGGAGAGATTCGTTTGTTCTCCAGAGATGAGAAAAAACAGGATGATATCCGACATGAGATTCAGGCAAAATATCCTGAACATGCAGAGAAAGTTAAATTCTATATTGGTGATGTTCGCAATATAGATTCTTTGCGTGACGCCGTGTATAATGTGGACTTTATTTTCCATGCGGCCGCACTTAAACAAGTTCCTTCTTGTGAATTTTATCCAATGGAAGCCGGTAAAACGAATATCATTGGGACAGACAATGTTTTAAAGGCTGCTGTGGATGCCAATGTTAAGAATGTGGTTTGTCTTTCTACCGATAAAGCGGCATACCCAATTAATGCTATGGGCATCAGTAAAGCTATGATGGAGAAAGTTATTCGCGCTAATGCGAAGAGTGCTGCGGAAAGAAGCGGAACGGTGATTTCTTGTACTCGATACGGAAATGTTATGTGTTCCCGCGGTTCCATTATTCCTTTATTTATCGAACAAATTAAATCGGGTAAACCTATTACGATTACAAACCCGCAGATGACACGTTTCTTAATGAACTTGGATGAGGCAGTAGACTTAGTTCTCTTTGCTTTTGAACATGCGCAACCCGGCGATTTGTTTGTTCAAAAATCAGATGCCTCTACGATTGGTGTTTTGGGACAAGCTGTTCAGAAATTATTTGGGGATACAGGAGTAAAAATCATCGGAAGCCGACATGGAGAAAAATTGTATGAAGTGCTTATGACCAAAGAAGAATTGGTTCGAGCTGAAGATATGGGCAACTATTTTAGAGTGACTCCCGATAATCGAGATTTAAATTACGATAAATATACGGTAAACAGCAATGTTATTACACAAATGGATGAAGAATATAGCAGCCATAATACAAGACGTTTGGATGTAGAAGAAACTGTGGCAAAAATTCTTACAACCGATTACGTGCAGAATGAGTATCAAAATTGGAAGAAATGATGAGGTGTAGTATGATTCCTTTGGTTAAGCCTTATATTGCGGATAAAGAGAGAATGATACCGGCTATTGAGAAAATTCTTTATAGCGGTTATATCGCGGAGGGGGAAGCGGTTTACCAATTTGAACGGCAATTTGGCGAATATATTGAGAATCCCAATGTTCTTGTTCTTAGCTCAGGCACGTCTGCTCTTCATATCGCTTTGTTGCTTCTTGATATTGGTCCCGGTGATGAGGTAATCAGTACGGCTATGACTGCAGAACCGACCAATACGACCATTGCTATCACCGGTGCGAAGGTAGTTTGGGCTGACGTGGATCCCAGAAATGGTTTATTGGATCCACAGTCTGTTCGGTCCAAGATTACACCTAAAACCAAAGCAATTATGCTTGTCCATTATGCCGGTATGGTATGTGATATGAATGAGTTTAATAAAATTTCCCAAGAATATAACATTCCTATTATTGAAGATACGGCCCATGCGTTAGGTAGTAAATATAATGGTAAGATGATTGGCTCTAATTCCCGTTTTACCTGCTACTCTTTTCAAGCGATTAAACAAATGACTACTGTAGATGGCGGTGCCATTGCTTTTCGCGATGAACAAGATATGGCGGCAGCCCGGAAATTGCGGTGGTTCGGCTTGGATAAAAAAGTGTCACGTATGGAAAATGATATTACTCGTGCCGGATATAAATATGGGATGAACAATGTGACAGCTACCATTGGTAGCATCCAGCTGCAAGATACCCCGGACAACATTGAAAAGAGTATTTATAATGGTCGTTTTTTTGATTCGGAATTTAAAACTATTCCCGGCATTTCTTTGGTTCATTATAACCAGAATACGGAACCTTCGTATTGGCTTTACACAATGAAAGTTGAACGCAGAGATGATTTTATTAAAATGATGACATCAAAAGGGATTATGGCATCTCCTCTCCATCATCGCAGTGATACACATAGCGTTTTCGCGGATTCAAAATGTGCATTGCCGGCACTGGATCAGTTTTACCAAGAATTTATCCATCTTCCTTGTGGATGGTGGGTTGGTGAAGCAGAACGGGAACAAATTGTATCAGCGGTTAGACAGGGTTGGTAATTCTGAGGAGAAAATTTATGATTCCTTTATTTAAACCTTATATGCCGGAACTTCCGGATATTCAACAAATCCTAATGTCAGGGAAGTTGGCAGCCGGTGAATATACCGTGGCTTTTGAAGAAAGTCTGCGGAAATATTTTGACGAAAAGTACGTGCTTGTGACGAATACTTTCAGTAATGCCATCTGTGTTGCCACAACGACTTTGGGCTTATCTTATGGGGATGAAATATTAGCCTCGCCCATGGGTTGCTTGGTATCTACACAACCTTATCTTACTTCCGGATTGCGCATCAAATGGTGTGATATTGATGTAGAGCGAGGAACATTGTCGCCGGAGTCTGTTCGCCAATCCATTACATCCAAAACAAAAGCAATTGTTCATAATCATTTTTGCGGATATCCTGGATATATTGATGAAATTAATGAAATTGGACGAGAATATGGCATCCCTGTTATTGATGATGGCATTGAGTGTTTTGGTAGTCAATACAAAGGCCGAAAAGTGGGTCATTGCGGAACGGATGTGACGGTATTTGCCTTATCTGCTGTTCGAATTCCCAATACAATTGATGGTGGCGTTATCATTTTCAAAAAAGAGGAACATTATAAAAAGGCCCTGCGTATTCGAGATTGCGGAATTGACAGACTTAGCTTCCGCGATTACCTTGGTGAAATTAATCCAAAATGTGACATTTCAGAAATTGGATACAGCGCAACTATGAGTAATGTTCATGGTTATATTGGTTTAAAGCAAATGGAAATTGTGGATAAACTTTTGGCAAAACAAAAGGAGATTGCTGTAAAATGGGATGCTTATTTCCAGAAACAATCGTCTTTCGTGCCGATTTGTTGCGATGATATATCGCCAAATTACTGGGTTTATGGCGTGCGCACTAAGGAAAAAAATATTCAGATTGCTCGATTTAGAGATTTGGGTTATTATGCTTCCGGTGTTCATATTGACAATGGGAATTATAGTGTATTTGGTGACCGGGTCGAGCTTCCCGGTGTTCAAACATTTAATGCGCAGTTTATGGCATTGCCCTGTGGATGGTGGATGGAGGACGTATTGTGACAGAAAAGTTTATTCTAATTAAACATACGGAATTAACCTCTGCTCAACTGGATGATATTATTCGTTTGAAACAACAACACTGGAAATACTCCTATGAATGTCAGCTAAATTGGATTAAAGCTAATTTGCAAGAGGGGGATTTGCATTTACTTATGCAAATAGATGGTGTTAGTGTAGGATATTTAAATATTGTTCTTGTGGATATGCATACAAAGGGAACAATCATTTCTTGCAAAGGAATCGGGAATGTTTGTGTTGATTTAGCATATAGGAAACAGGGATTTGGTCGGAAAATTATGGAGAAAGCAAATGAAATTATTCGGGAGAATCAAGACATCGGCGTTCTCCTTTGTCGCAGTCCCTTAGTTCCTTTTTATGAAAGTCTGGGGTGGAAAAAGGTAGACTATACCTGTCTTGAAATTCAAAATCATGGATTTCATGAGACGATCATGTTTTGGAATTCAGATATTAAACAAATATCGTCAGCTGTTTTAACTCGAAATTTTTAACATACGGGTGTGGAGGACTTGTTATATGGAGAAACCTGTGTATACCGTGTTATTGGCGTTGCTACGTTCTGCTATTTGTAAAGAGGAAATTTGTTCGTGCCATCTGTCTTTGTTTAAAAAAGAAATGCTACCACAATTATTGCGTATTTCCAGAATGCATGATGTGGCGCATATTGTGAGTGTAGCATTACGCCAGAACTCTTTAATAGATAATAACGATACGGTTTTTCGATTTTTTCGCAAGGCGGAAAATGTTGCTATCTGTAGATCCGAATTAATTAATTATGAATATAATAAATTGTATGCATTCTTGGAGAAAGAAAGAATTTTTTTTGTACCGCTAAAAGGTATCGTGATAAGAAATTATTATCCTCAACCGTGGATGCGCACAAGCAGTGATGTAGATATATTGGTTCAACAATCTCAATTAGATGGTTTGATAGAATTACTTATTGAACAACTGTCGTATAAAAAAGGTAAAACAAATGCGCACGATATTTCCATGTATACGCCGTCGGGTGTGCATATTGAATTTCACTATGATTTAATAGAAGAGGGATGCGTTAAAAATGCAGCCAAGGTGTTACACTCTGTATGGGAAAGTGTGTCTCTTCGGGAAAATTGCTCTGCCTGGTGCGAAATGCCTCAAGAATTGTTTTATTTCTATCAAGTGGCCCATATGGCAAAGCATTTTGGACAAGGGGGATGTGGGATTCGCTTTTTTATGGATTTATGGCTTCTTGATTCATCCGGAACGTTTGATCGTTATCAAGTCATTGAGCTGTTTAAACGGGGCGACCTGTTGCAATTTGCGGAGACATCTTTGCAATTAAGCAAAATGTGGTTTGGGGACGAACCGGAAAATCCGTTGTTGTGCCAAATGCAGGATCATGTAATTCAAAGTGGAATTTATGGCACGGTGCAAAATAGAGTCATTCTTCAGCAAACTAAGACAAAAAGTCGTTTTGGATATCTCATTCAAAGAATTTTTCTTCCTTATAATATATTGAAATTTCATTATCCGGTCTTGCAGAAAAAGCGTTATTTGACACCATTGATGCAGATTCGCAGATGGGGAAAGTTGTTGTTTTGCACAAAGAAGAAAAAATGGATTGGTGAGGTTAAGATAAATCGAAAAACTACCCAAAATCAAGTTCATACAATGCATCAGTTGATGAAGGATGTTGGATTGTGATTTTTTATGGTCAATTTTAATTTTTGGTGTTATAATATTGGAGTATTTGGTAAGAAGGAGTGTTTATCGATGATTATTGGTACAACGAAAGAATTAAAGAATCATGAATATCGGGTAGGCTTAACTCCGGATAACGTTCTTGCGTACACCGCGAAAGGGCACACCGTTTATGTAGAAACCGGTGCAGGCGTGGGTGCAGGCTTTGCCGATGAGGAATATATAGAGGCGGGTGCCAAGATTCTGGCGACGCCCAAAGAAGTTTTTGACATTGCGGATATGATTGTGAAAGTCAAGGAACCGGAGCCTTGCGAGTACGATTATTTGAGACCGGGTCAGATTCTTTATACTTATTTGCATTTAGCAGCGAATCCCGAATTGGCAAAGGCTTTGATGGAGAAGAACGTAAAGGCCGTTGCTTTTGAAACTATCACGGATGAACAGGGCAATCTTCCTTGCCTTCGTCCCATGAGCCAGATTGCCGGCCGTCTTTCCGTTCAGGAAGGTGCTAAGTATTTGGAACGCAGCTACGGTGGCCGCGGTATTTTGCTTGGCGGTGTGCCCGGTGTAGAGCGGGGTAAGATTGTCATCATCGGCGGTGGTATTGCCGGTACCTATGCGGCAAAGGCAGCTGTAGGCAGCGATGCACAAGTTACACTTCTTGATGTAAACGCCAACCGTTTGGCTTATTTGGAAGATATATTTGGCGCTTCCGTAACCACCCTGTACAGCACAGAGGCCAACATTCGCAAATCCTTGAAAGAGGCAGACCTTGTAATCGGTTCTGTTTTGATTCCCGGTGGTTCCACACCTAAGCTGGTTCGCCGCGAGCATCTGAAGCTTATGAAGAAGGGTGCTGTGATTGTAGATATTGCCATTGACCAGGGCGGTTGCTGTGAGACTTCTCACGTCACAAGCCACGATCACCCTGTATATATTGAAGAAGGCGTTGTGCATTACTGTGTAGGCAATATGCCTGGCGCTGTTCCGTATACTTCTACGGTGGCCCTTGCAAACGCTACCATTCGTTACGGCTTAATGATTGCAGAGATGGGTTTGGAGACAGCGGTTTCCAAGTGCGCAGGTTTAGCAAACGGTGTAAATATTTACGGCGGAAAATGTGTGAATAAGAATGTGGCAGTAAGTTTGGATTTGGAATATACAGAATTAAATGAAGTGCTGTA
This sequence comes from Clostridia bacterium, assembly GCA_045644985.1. Classification (GTDB taxonomy): domain Bacteria; phylum Bacillota; class Clostridia; order UBA1212; family UBA1255; genus RGIG9099. Next base: position 13,072 of record JAZRHX010000334.1, read on the forward strand.
AATTTACCAAGAAAACCATTTTGACGGCGATATTACTTCTTCTGATTGTGCTAACCCTTTGTGTAATTTGGGGGAGTTCCCTGGAAGGCCCCAAAGAATCTTCTAAGAAGAGTCAGGCGGGTCTAGAGAATGTAGTGAAGCCTATTCTGGGTCCCATTGTGGGTCGGGACAACATTACAGAATATTTCGTTCGGAAGCTGGGCCATTTTACAGAATTCTTTGCCCTGGGTCTTGAAAGCTTGCTTTTGCTTGCGGTGCGAAAGGAGCTTTCGCTGCATTGGATTCTGCATATTGTAGCGGCAGGATTCACGGTAGGTGCCGTGGATGAAACTTTGCAGATTTTTACGAATCGGGGCAGCAGTATTGCGGATGTATGGCTTGATTTTTCCGGTTTTTTGGTTGGTGCTGCGATGGTACTTGTTGGATGTTGGATTTCAAAACGGTGCTCTGCGTCCAACAAGGCAGAATAAACCTAAAATACTGGCAAAATTTTACACAAAAAGTGCAACGGATGAACATTTTGATATAGAATAAATGGTAGGTTATCGGTAGAAACTCTTTTGTAAGAGAGGTGCCGAGCTTGAAGAGATTACCTACTAAACGTCAAAATGCGTGCGGTGAGTTTGTGCGCATTGCCCGAAAGAATTATGGAAAACGTCATCGCGTTCATATGACCCAGGCAGATTTGGCTGCAAAGCTACAGCTGAAAGGGCTTGAGAATTTTGAGCGGCTTACGGTGTGTCGAATTGAAAACGGAACCCGGCAAGTTTCGGATGTGGAGCTTAAGTATTTGGCAGTGGCACTGGAAGTTTCTGTGGAGTATCTTTTGTACGGTCCCATTGACAAGCTGCCGACCTTTGATTCTATCGATGTGATTGTGGCAGAGGACGAGTAAGATTGACAGTTGACAAGATATTTTCCCCTGTGTTATAATGCTTAGGCATGCCGATTCCCGGATGTGGGACACTCCAACCCTTTCTTGGAATACGGTGAATTTTAATGTAAAGGAGATTTTCGTTATGACGAAAGAAAGAAAACAGCAGATTATCAAGGACTTCGGTCTTAAGGAAGGCGACACCGGTTCTCCGGAGGTACAGGTAGCGCTTCTGACAGAGCGTATCAATGAATTGAATAAGCATCTTTCTTCGCACCAGAAAGACCACCATTCCAGAAGAGGTTTGCTTACTATGGTAGGTCAGAGAAGAGGCTTGCTTGCTTATTTGCAGAAGATTGATATGGATCGTTATCGTGCTTTGATTGAGAAGCTGGGCTTGAGAAAGTAATTTGAACATAGAAAGCGAGGTTCTGATTCTGGAGCCTCGCTTTTTATAAATATTTTACCCATGGAAGACCGTGGCCGTAGAGCGTAGATTGTACGCCGGAAGGCTTTGTATCCGTCCCGATTCCGACGCAGAATCTACAAGCTACCGCCTCTGTCTTCAGATTAGAAGAAAGGATGAAGTGTATGTTTAAGACTTTTACAACACAACTTGCCGGCAGAACTCTTACCTTGGAATTTGGTAAGATGGCACAGCTTGCAAACGGCGCTGTATTGGTACGCTACGGTGACACCGTAGTTTTGTCTACCGCAACAGCTTCCAAAGAGCCTAAGGACGGAATTGATTTCTTCCCCTTAAGCGTAGATTACGAGGAGAAGCTTTACTCCGTAGGTAAGATTCCCGGCGGGTTCACTAAGAGAGAGGGCAAGCCCTCTGAGAAGGCTATCTTGACTTCCCGCGTTATCGACCGCCCGATTCGTCCCTTGTTCCCTAAGGATTTGAGAAACGATGTTGTTTTGGTAAACACCGTTATGTCCGTAGATCAAGACAATTCTCCTGAAATTGCGGCGATGATCGGTGCTTCTGCCGCCTTGACTGTTTCCGATATTCCTTTTGCAGGTCCTATTGGCGCGGTTGTTTTGGGCTTGGTAGATGATGAGGTTGTTATTAACCCTAACGCTGAGCAAAGAGCAAGAAGCCGTATGTACGTGACGCTTGCCGGTACCAAGGATAAGATCACTATGGTTGAGGCCGGTGCAGACGAAGTTCCTGAGGACGTTATGCTAAGTGCTATTATTAAGGGCCACGGTACCATTAAGAAGATCTGCGAATTTATTGAAGAAATTCGTGAAGAGATTGGCAAACCTAAGTTCACGTATACTTCTGCAGACGTTCCGCATGATTTGTATGAGGACGTAAAGGCACTTGTTTATGAGGATATGAAGAGTGCTGTATTTACTGCGGACAAGCAGGAAAGAGATGCGAAGATTGATGCTATTACGAAGCAAGCTGTTCAAGATTTGGCTGAGAAATATCCGGATGGCAAGGCAAAGATTGGCGAATCCATTTACAAGATTGAGAAGGCAATCGTTCGCGACGGTATTCTTCGTGAACACAAGCGTGTAGATGGTCGTGGCCTTCGTGAGATTCGTCCTTTGAGCGCTGAAGTCGGTTTGCTTCCCAGAACCCACGGTTCCGGTTTGTTTAAGAGAGGTCTTACTCAGGTATTGACCATCGCTACCTTAGGCCCTATGTCCGAAGTTCAAAAGATGGACGGTATTGACTTGGAAGAGTCCAAGCGTTATATGCACCACTACAACTTCCCCGCATACAGCGTAGGTGAAGCCAAGACGTCTAGAGGTCCCGGCCGTCGTGAGATC